>CAJODZ010000026.1:35428-50021 GCA_905233645.1 uncultured Synergistales bacterium
TAAAATTAACCCTGAGATTAAATTACCAAGCGAATATGACATTAAAAGCGTTCCGCCAAACGAGGCCGTTAAATTTCTAGTTGACATCAAATCAGGCATAATCGCTCCCAAAAATAACGTAAGCATTCCACAGCCAAAAAACGAGATGAACGTTGCTGTGATTAAAAAATTCCTTGACTTAAACATATTTTATAATACCTCTTAAATTTAATTCGTCGAGCTTGTTTTTAATGCTGTCATAATTTTCAACAGGAACGTCGCCGCTGAAAAATATATCCTGTGCAAAATCTGACTTAATATTTAAAGCACTATGAGCCTGAAATAATTTATTTATCAAACCGAGCGAATTATATTGTAAATTGATTTTTATATTCCTTGTTACAAATTTTAAAACGGGCGCGCATTGAGATAAAGCTTTCTCAGCAACACCCTTGTACGCGTCAATAAGTCCTCTTGTTCCTAATTTAATGCCGCCGAAATATCTCGTTACAATAATCATGACGTTAAAAATATTATTATGTTTAATCGCCATTAAAATTGGTTTACCTGCTGTTCCTGAAGGTTCACCGTCGTCAGATGAATATTCAACGCAATTATTCTCGTCGCCCAAATCCGAAATTAAGACGTAAGCTCTGCAGTGATGTGTAGCATTTTTATGAGCGGCGATGATATTTGACAAAAACTCTTTTATTTCGGCTTCATTATGGCAAGCTTTTAAATCCGCGATAAAAACGGAACGTTTAATTTTTTCTTCGACGTTAATATCTAGAGAAGGCTCGTTAAATGCATTCATCCCAAGCCTGTTTAATTTTCCGCCAAGAATTTTCGATTGCGTCCGACAAAACTCGCGTATCAGAAATTACGGGCATGAAATTATTATCACCGTTCCAGCGCGGAACAATGTGTCTGTGTAAATGACCGTCAACCCCTGCTCCGGCAGTCCGGCCTAAATTTATTCCCATGTTAAAACCGTCAGGGCGCATAACTTTTTTCAAGACCTGAATTGCTGTTGAACTCATTGTATGCATTTCTAAGGCTTCATCTTGGGAAAGACTTTCATAAACATTTGTATGTCTGTACGGAATAATCATCAAGTGTCCTGGATTATAGGGATATAAATTCATAATTGCGAAACAGAATTTGCCCCTGTGAATAATAAAATGTTCGTCGTCGTGATTTTCAGCGGGGAAGTCGCAAAAGATACAACCCTCATGTTTAGGAGCTTCAATATATGACATTCGCCACGTTGCGTAAAGTTGCTGGCTCATTAAAAAATAACCTCCTGACCAAAATTTTTTATATTATATTATTTCTGGCCGAGCTTAAAAAATTTAACACTTTGTTTTTTTAAACGTTCTCGTAAAATTTTACGGTAACTAAATTTTTAAAGGCTTTTTGTAGTTGTAAACGTAGTTGCAAAAAATAACAGCTCCCCAAAATTTAAGAGGAACTGTCTCATAAAAATTATTCTAGCACAAATAAGCCCGATTAAAATTTTTAACGCTTATTTAAAACTCTGCGCTCCGGCAAATAAAACGTTGTTCGTAGAATTGTCGATTATAAAATATAAAAACGGCCTGTCCGCGTGAAATTCAACTTGCCTTTTTTCTTCGGGCATCGCTGTTACTCCAACCATAATTATTCCTGTGGCGGCTGCTGCTTCTGTTTTTTCCTCGTCAATCTCTAAAAACGTCTGATGAATGACCGCGTCAACTTTTATCTTCTCGTCTTCATCGGCTGTTATGCGTGAAAAATCTGCCTCGTCGGAAAACGCAAGCTCAACACCTAAACTTTTCAACATGCTTCTTAATTCGTACTTATTTTCAACTTTGAATTTCGGCAACCATAAATCAACGTTGCAATTCGTAAGAGAATTTAACATTTTTGAAAAAGTTTCGGGCGTTAAATTTTCAAGCGTACTCTTTAAATTATCAGCCGGCAAAATCGCTATTAAAGACGTTCTGTAATTTTCATAGGGCAATTTTATAATCTTGTTACCGTCAAATTCGCCATATAAAAAATCATCGTGCTTCATCATCATTTTTACGTTAGTTTTAATTTCGCTTGAGACGTTGAATGGTTTTTCGGCGGTCAATTCCTTATTAAAAGGTTTTTCCCAGCGCGAATTAAAATACACGGCGTTTGTCAAAATCATTTTTGTCGCTTGGCCGATATCGTTAATTAAATTTTGAATTTTGCCGTTAGTCCTATCGCTCACCCATTGGTTAATAATATCTTTCGCGCCGTCGGGGTCGTTTTTAAAATCAACACGTTGCGCACCGCTCTTGTAATAATGATGTAAGACGGCTTGATAATTATTTCTGAGTTTAAATTCTTCGTCGACCCAAATTCGATTTGCACTGAGCAATAATTTACGTTTATTTAACTCTTCAGCAAGCGCGCCCAAATTTTTATTCAAGCTATGGTCAAATTTAAGCGCATTCTCCATTTCGATAAGCGTATCGCCTGAAGCACCGGAGTAAAGCATTCCAAACGCCGAAATAATACTAAACGGTGAGAAGAAAAAATTTTCGCCTTCGTCAGCATTTGAATTTTGAATTAAATAACCTGCTGCTTTGAAAGCAAAATTATTTATAATTTCGCTCGCCTGAACTTCAGCATAAACATTTTTAGCCGGAAGGACTGATAATACAAAAACAAACACGAATAAAAATATTCTCCAAAAAATTTTAACTGTCAAAATAATTTGCACCTCCATGAAAATTTTATACACGCTAAATTTTTTAATAAAGATTATTTTAACGGGTTATTGTTAAAAAATTTTAAATAACGGGTTAAAAATTCTTGTGCTAATATTTAACCGTAGTTTTACTCACTATTTTTTGAGGAGGCACTTTATATAAACATGACACTAAAAAACTTGAACGGCCTTAACCTTATTTGACTTTAAGGAATTGGAACAGGCAGCAACCCGCGCTCGAATAAATGCTCTCACGATGATACAGGGTGCTAATAGTGGTCATCCGGCAGGAGCTTTTTCAAGTATAGAAATTTTATTAACCATCTACGCTCTTGCAAATTTAACTCCTGAAAATGCAAACGATTTTAACCGCGACAATATAATTATTTCTCATGGACACGTTTCCGCCGGAGCTTATGCTGTTTTGGCAGAGTTCGGCTTTATTGATATAAACGGGGCTGTTAAAAATTTCAGGAGGTGTCATAGCGCGTTTCAAGGCCATGTAGTTCGCGAAGTGCCTGGAATAGATTGGAGTACCGGAAATTTAGGACAGGGCTTATCAGCTGGAGTAGGTTATGCGTTAGCTCAACGTGCTAGAAATTATGACGGGCGTGTTTATGTTTTCATGGGAGACGGCGCGCAGACAAAAGGTCAATTAGCTGAAGCAAGGCGCGTCGCTGTGAAAGAGAATTTGAAAAATATAACGGCCTTAATTGATTTTAATGAACACCAAATTTGCGGCGAAATTTTTGACGTTATGCCGTGCAATATAAAAGCTTTATGGGAGGCCGACGGTTGGGAATATCTCGAATGCGACGGACACGATTTTAAAGATTTATTCAAAACTATTTTTAAAGCTCACAAATCCGAAAAACCATGCGTTATCGCCTGTAAAACTATAATGGGCAAATTCGGCGGTGTCATGGAAAATACCAGCGAATATCACGGTAAAGCACCAGGTGAGAAAAATTATTACGACATTATTAAAATGCTCGGAGGCGATGAAAATTTATTAAATCAGGTTTTAGAGTGGCGCAATAAAAATTTAACTCCCGAATACAAAGGCCGCGACATTAAACCAATAACACCCGTTTTAAAATTTGGCGAACGTTTTAAATATTCCCCTGATACAAAAACTGATAACCGCTCCGCTTTTGGAAAAGTTTTAACACAGACCGGCGAATTAAATTATCAACAGCCCGACAAGACACCCATATTAGTATTTGATTGCGATTTAGCACCTTCCGTAATGACAGCCAATTTTAAAAAATCATGTCCCAAAAATTTTATACAATGCGGCATTCAAGAACACTCGACCGCTACAATTTCAGGAGCAGCCGCCGCAGGTGGTACGTTATCAATTTGGGCAGATTTTGGAATGTTCGGGCTTGATGAAGTTTATAACCAGCACCGTTTGAGTGATATAAACAACGCTGGCAATAAAGTTGTTTTGACACACGTTGGCTTAGACGTTGGCGAGGACGGCTCGACACACCAGTGCATTGATTACGTTGGCTTAATTCGCAATATGTTCGGCTGGAAAATTTTAGTCCCTGCAGACCCAAATCAGACTGACCAAATTACGCGCTGGATGTTTAAAAATCCTGGCTGTATGTGTTTAGCAATGGGGCGCAGCAAAATTGATGTTATTCCTGAATTTTACGATGACGCTTACGAATTTGAATATGGCAAAGCGGTTAAATTACGTTCAGGCTTGGACGGAGCAATTTTTGCATTAGGTTACATGACGCAGACAGCATTAAAGGCCGCAGACGAGTTAGCCAAGCAAAATATTTTTGTGAGTGTGTATTGTGTTTCGTGTCCTTTAGAAATTGACTTAAACGCATTAAGCGACGCTGTAAACACAAAATTTATCATGACGCTCGAAGACCATAACGTTAATACAGGTTTAGCCTCAATCATTGCGAACGGCTTAGTTAGAAATAATTTGCACGCCAAAAAATTTAAAGCACTTGGTGTCAATGATTACGGTTTATCAGGTTCATCAAACGAAGTTCGTAAATGTATGGGCTTGTCCGTTGAAGGCGTTATCGAAAACGTTAATGAACTCTTACGAGGATAACAAGAATAAAAATCAAAGCGTTTTATTACACATATGTTGCGCTCCCGACGGGACAGTCCCAACGCTTGAATTAAATGCTGACGGCTGGAATATAACAGGCTATTTTTACGGGAATAATATTCACCCTGATGATGAATATAAAAAACGTCTCGAAGCTATAAAAATTCTGGCCGCCCAAAATAATTTTATGAGTGTAATAATTCAAAATTACGAGCCTTCACAATGGTTAAATCAAGTTACTGGTCTTGAAAACGAACGTGAAGGCGGTTTGCGTTGTGAAAAATGTTTTGCTATTCAGTTTGAAGCTGCTGCGAACGAGGCTGTTAAATTGGGGATTAAATTTTTAACGACGACATTAACAATCAGTCCGCACAAAAATGTAAAAATAATTTCAGAAATTGGCGAAGCTGTTGCAAAAACACACGGCCTCACTTGGTTAAATATAATTTGGCGCAAAAACGACGGCTTTTTAAAATCAGTGAGGCTGTCGCGCGAAATGGGGTTATATCGTCAAAATTATTGCGGCTGTATTTTCTCAAGGGATAATCAACGCTAATAAATAACCAAAAATAAAAACCGCTCTCCCGATATTTCACAGGAAGGCGGCTTTTTTATGGCTTTTGAAAATTCTAAATTACTTTATAAATTTGACGTGCTTGTAAATTTCCTCGAGTGCCTTGTCTTTATTGGCGTTGTATTCGGGCTTCTTCTCCTCGAAATAGTTACGGCCTTGAGCGTCAATCGAAACAATCAACGGGCCAAACTCTTTTACGCGGCAGTTCCATAAAGTTTCAGGCATTCCCAAATCGCGCCATTCAGCTTTTACGATTTCTTCAACGCAAACAGCCGCTACAACAGCATTTCCAGCCGGAATAACACAGTGTATTGCTCCGAAATCTTTGCAGGCGTTTGAAGTATTCTCTTTCATTCCGCCCTTGCCGACTATAACGCGAACGCCGGTAGCCTTGACAAATTCGTACTCGAACTTTTCCATTCTCATAGAAGTGGTCGGGCCTACGGAAACCATTTCAAATTTATCGTTCTCAAGAGGTCTGATAATCGGGCCTGCGTGTAAAATCGCATTGTTACGAACATCAACAGGAATTTCGCGTCCCTCTTCAACAACTCTACGATGTGCAACGTCGCGGCATGTTGTTAAACTTCCTGATAAATAGATAATATCGCCGATTTTGATATCTTTTAAGTCTTCAGCAGAAATCGGAGTTGTTAAAATCTTTTTGCCGTCCTTAATCTCAACCATTATAACTGCACCCCCGAATGAGTTGTAATTTTGTAATTCAAGTCCTTGTCAAAAATAATATGTCCGCGTCTGTGGCTCCAGCAGCCTACGTTTACGGCGACGCCTATAGCTGAAGGGTGGCGGGCTGTGTTTTCGATATTAACGCCCATAACTGAATATTTGCCTCCCATACCTTGAGGGCCAAGACCTATCGCGTTAATTCCGTCTTCGAGTAATTTTTCCATAGCGGCGGCTCTCGGATTTTCGTTATGAGAACCTACGGGACGCATTAAAGCCTTTTTCGATAACAATGCTGCTGTTTCGACTGACGTAGCTACACCAACTCCAACAAGCAACGGAGGGCAGGCATTTAAACCGTAAGTTGTCATTCTGTCTAAAACGAATTTTGCAACGCCTTCATAACCTTCACCAGGCATTAAAACCATCGCATGACCTGGAAGAGTACAACCGCCGCCGGCCATATACGTATAAATTTCGCAAGTATCAGAATGAGGAACGATATCCCACCATACTGTTGGAGTACCTTTGCCGACGTTTTTGCCTGTGTTATATTCGTCGAACGTTTCAACTGAATTATGGCGTAACGGAGTTTCAAACGTTGCTTTTACGACTGCCTCTTTTAATAATGCTTCTAAATCATCGATTAACGGGAATTTTGTACCGCACTTAACCCAAAACTGCAATACTCCGGTATCCTGACACGAAGGACGATTTAATTTTACGGCTAATTCCTGATTTCTGAACATCGTGTCATAAATAACTTTGGCTAACGCGCTGTCTTCCTTTGAACGCAATTCCTCAAGTTTGGCAATGACATCATCGGGCAATTTTTTAGCTGTGTGTCCTACGAATTTCGCGATCATGTCAATCATTTTTTCAACCTGTGCTGACATTTTATTGACCCCTCCTCTAAAAATTTAAATCCCTGTTATTTATTGAGCCGGATAGAACGGGAACGCCCAAGGTAACAAGAACATACTTAACACTGTTGCGATTACGATTAACGGTAAACCTGATTTTACGTAATCCATAAATTTATAATCTCCTGCGCCTACAACCATTGTATTAGCCGGCATTCCGATTGGTGTAGCATAAGCACATGAACCGCCGATGACACAAGCCATTAACACTGCACGCGGGTCTGCCTGCATTTGCTGAGCTATTGATAAACATATCGGAGCCATTAAAGCTGTTGTCGCGGTGTTTGACATAAAGTTTGTTAAAGCGCAGCATAAAATAAATACTACAAATGTAAATAACGTGGGCGACGGATTTTCACCAATAAGACCGATTACGTATTTAGCGATGAGTTCTCCTGCTCCTGTCTTTTGAAGAGCCGTAGCTAATGAAAGAGTGCCGCCGAATAAGAAAATCGTTTTAAGGTCGATTGATTTTAAAGCGTCATCTTCTGAGATAACGTTGCAGAAAATTAAAAGTATCGCTCCAACGCAACCCGTAATGCTCAACGAAATATGAATCTGCTTCTCAAAAATCATTCCTAAAAGCGTTACCACTAAAATTACGAGCGATAAAGTTTTTTTCCATTGAGGGACTTTGCTAAAGTCTTTGACTTCATCAAAAACGCCCTCACCTTTTGGCTTATGATTGGGTAATAAATAAAACCCGATTGTCGCGTAAAATAAAATTCCAACGATTAAAATCGGCAAACCAACAATCGCGTATTCAAAAAATCCGAACGTCGGTAAATTTGCTTTTGCTAATGTACTTTGAGCAATCATATTTCCAGGTGCGCCGATGAGTGATAAATTGCCTCCCATTGCTGCTGCGAAAACTAAAGGCATTAAAAGTCTTGACCTGTTAAAACCAGACTTAGCCGCAATTCCGATTACGACGGGAATTAAAACAGCAGCAGTACCAGTATTTGAAAGGACACCGCTCATTAAACCGACCAATGTCATTATCGCAACGATTAACATTCTTTCAGAGCTTGCGAACTTTGTAACGATGCCGCCGATTTCATTCGCCATACCCGTTTCAAATAACGCTCCGCCGACTATGAACATTGCCACGAACAAAATTACGTTGCTGTCGATGAAACCTGAAAACGCCGACTTGATATCAAGCACTCCAGTTAAAACAAGACCGACACAGACAATCATTGATGTTAATCCCAGCGGGATTTTTTCCGTTACGAACATAACAACAGCAAAAGCGAGGAAGCATAACGTTATTACAGCAGGACTCATTTGAATTAACACACCCCTCTAAAAATAATTTATTATCTTAAATCTTAAATATTGTATCCATTAGGACGGGAATAATAGTAAATGCGAATGCTCTAAATGTCAACACGTGATTTAAAAAATTTTTCGGGATAATTTATGCGGATTAAAACAAATTAAAAAGAGAACCTGCAAAAACGCAAGTCCTCCATGAAGAATTTAGTAATGAAAACGTTTGTTTTGTGTGTAAATGAACGTTCTAAAAATTATTTATCTTTTGTTGAGTTTTGAATACCGGCAAGAATTTGAGCAAGTCCAAGTCCGCCCTCTTCATCAACTTGAGGCTCTGTAACATCTTTGAACGTCTTTTTGAACTCGGCAACAAATGCGTCGACAAGGTCTTTCGTAGCAACACCCTCAGTTTCGGCAACTGTTACTGTCATTGATGAAGTATTGTCGTTTTTAACGAATACAACCGTTGAATCGTCTTGTGTCGCTGTCCAGTCATTGGGAACGAACGTTTTGAAAATACCAAAATCGCGTACTGCTCCGTCATCATCAGCAAACGCCGTAACCGAAAAAACAAGCGCTAAAACTAATGCTAATACTATTGAACGTCTCATAATTAAAAAATTCATAAAATCTTGTGCAATATATCTACTCTATTTTGTTAAGATTTTTTGAAGATTTGAAAAATTTTTTACTCGTAGCGCGTCAACATATCGTTCATGCTTCGGATTATGTGTGAATACATTGCTGTTGCTGCGCCGTCAACGTTGTAAATTTTTAATTCGTCAAATATTTTTTGATGTTCGGCCTGTGATTTATTAGCGTATTGGCTTTTAGTCGTCTTAACTCCCATTGAAAGACCGTTCCATAATTCTGAAAGCATATTTACTAAACGCGAATTGCCCGAGGCAAGCCAAATATTATAGTGGAATGACTGATTGTAATCTGAATATTGGGTTGAGTTATTATTTGTTAAAGCATTTTCCGCGCTGTTTAAACAATGTTCCACTTCCGTTAAATCAGCTTTATTCTTACAAGCAAGTCTGCACGCTTCAGCTTCCAACGCCGCACGAATTTCATAATGCTCACGAATATTTTTTATGCTCATTCCTAAAACAACGGCCGCACGATTTTGTGCAAGCTCAATTAAACCATCACGCGCTAAAATTTGAAAAGCCTCCCGAACTGGTGTAACGGAAATCCCTAACGCTTTAGCTGTCGTTTCAAGAGTGAGAATTTCGCCCTGCTTTATATCTTGTGAAATAATCGCTTCACGTAAAGATGAGGCCGCTTGTTCGCGTACGGGCAATAATTTAACAGGCTTAACGTTCAGCATTTAATAAATTGTTCTCCTTTCTGATTTTCATAAATTCATTTGAAAGAATTTCAGCGTAGCTTTTATAACACTCATTAACACTTTCAAAATCGACTGGACTATTTTTTAAAGCACGAATTAAATTTTTAAAGGCGTTTTTAATTTCGTTATTGTCCATCGAATTTTCAAGGACGAACGCTAAATATATATCAATCAAAATTTCGAGCGTCTTTTTCGTGAATAAGCTGTTTAGATTTTCAATTAGCGATTTGTGAAAAATTATTTGACAATCATCAAAACGCGATAAAAAATTTTTTAATTCTTCGGCGGTTAGGCTTTTTAATATTTCTATTTCGATAAAAGCCATATTATTAAAAATTTCGCGTACGCTTTTTTCATCAAATGACACAATTTTTACGTGTTGGCTTGGCATTTTTTCGACTAAACCTTGAAATTCAAGAGCTATTAACGCCTCACGAACCGGCATTCTCGAAGTTTCAAGCGATGAAGCAAATTCATTCTGTGTTATCTCGCCTGAAATACTGCCCGACAAAATGGCTTCCTGTAAAATTTCGAGAGCCGTACCAGATTTATATTTTTTATGAAGTTCAATCATGTTTTTAAATTCTGTATCCATTATTATTTTGCTGAAAAAACTAACACAAATTTTTTAATCAGTCAAATTTTGAACGGATAATCTGAATTTTTGAAAGCAATTTTGTAATTTATAAATGCGTCATAAAAAATAACAGCCCCCAAAAAATTTTAAAAGGGACTGTCTTATTTTGCGTTTGCTATTAAAATTTAGTCAAGTTTCGCAATTTGCTTCTCCCAGCCGCTGCGCTTCACATGAATTATCATCAACGTACTGCAAACAATCCAGCCGACAGGATATCCAATCGCTATAAAATATATTGAACTCGTGATTTTTGAAATTATGAATAAATAAATCTGGCGCAAAATTACAAATGAAAATAACATTATCATCATCGGAGTTTTCGCATCACCTACACCGCGTAACGCACCCGCTTGAATTTGGTTCGTAACATTGAACGGGTCAAAAATGCTGTTCAATCGCAAAAATAATACTCCGTAATATAAAACTGCCGCTTCGCGATTAAATAGACCTACTATAAACGGAGCACCTATATAAATTATTGCTACGATTACAAGTGATACACCAATCGAAATTAACATACAGTCCCGTAATCCTTTTTTAATGCGTTCCGGCTTCCTAGCTCCTGCGTTTTGCCCCACAAATGTCGTGATAGCCATGGCCATGCTCTGAATTGGTAATATTACAAATGCGTCAACCCTTGCATATATCCCCCAACCAGCCGTACTCGCTGCACCGTATGCATTTATATAAGCTTGAACGAAAACATTTGAAAAAGCCGTTACAGCCATTTGAAAACCTGCCGGCATTCCGAAAGCTATAATCTTACGCAAAATTTTAAAATCAATTTTCATCTCTTTAAAGCTTAAACTATGGCTCTCGTGTGAATGAAATAATATCCAGAAAATCATTAAGCCCGAAATAAATTGAGCTATTATCGTCGCATAAGCTACACCGGCTACACCTGATTTAAAATAAATTACGAACACTAAATCAAGAATAATATTTAAAATCGATGACAATATTAAAAAATATAACGGCCTCTTAGAATCTCCGACCGCACGCAAAATCGCTGAACCCATGTTATAAAGCATTAAACCTGGAAGACCAAGCGAAAATATTTCAAGATAAATTACTCCCTCCCTCATAACGCTTTCAGGAGTGTTCATCATTCTTAAAAGCCAAGCCGTTGAATAATAACCAACCGCCGCAATCATGATAGACAAAATTACTGCTGATACTACGGCTGTGTGTGTTGATTTGCGTAAATTTTCAGCGTCTTTTGCCCCGAAATATTGCGATATAACAACACTTGCTCCCATTGTTAAGCCGATAAATAAACCGATTAAAGTCATTACGATAGGAATTGTCGACGTTACAGCACCTAAAGCGTCAGCCCCTACAAAATTCCCTACGACAACGCTGTCAACTGTATTGTAAAGCTGCTGAAAGATATTCCCAATGAATAAAGGTAATGCGAAAAATACGAGCCTCTTCCAAATTACGCCCTCCGTCATATCTGTTACTGTCTCTTTTTTTATTGACGCTGGCAATTTTGATTTACCCCCTTAAATTTTTAAAATACTTGCTGATAATTTTACAGGGTCGAAAATTTTTAACGCAATAATTTTTAAAAAGTCCGCTGAAAAAATTTGATACTTTGTTTTTTAAAATATTTTTATAAATATTTGCATGGACAAAATTTTTAAAGGCTTTTTGTAGTTGTACATGTAGTTGTAAAAAACAGCCCTTCTTAAAATTTCAAAGGACTGTTTCAAATTTTAAAATATATTAACATGAACACGCTAATTTAAAAATCATGTTTAAAATATTGCGCGATTTAGTTTAGCTCAGGAAGGGGGACAAAAATTTAAGCATGGATTTTATAAAAGCAAAAACTATTTTAAATCGTGTTAAATTCGGCGATGAATGGTTTGGACTTGATTATAATTTTAATTTGTATCGTGGCTGTCCTCATGGTTGTATTTATTGCGATAGCCGGTGCGATTATTACGGGATAGAAAATTTTGACAGAGTTCGCGCAAAAGAGAACTGTTTAGAAATTCTTGAGCGTGAATTATCAAGCAAACACAAACTCGGTGTTGTTGGTATAGGAGCAATGAGTGACGCTTATAATCCCGAAGAGGCAAAATTTGAATTGACGCGCAGCGCTTTAAAATTATTATCAAAACATTCGCTAGAAAATATATTTGCCGTCCTTTAGAACATGAACATTTACGTGCAGTTTTAGAGGCCGAATGTAAAAAATTTGATTTGCTCTTCAAAATGGAAGATATTATTAAAGGCTACAAAAAATTTTAAAGGAGTTTTGAAAATTTGCCGCACGTAATCGCATTTGAACCTTCGGAAGCCCAACGCAGAATGCTCAACGAAAAAATTATTGAACTTGCTCATAACGGCTGGCCTCTTAATGGTAAACACGAAGCTGATAAATTTGGAACGTGGGAGGTTTTATTCGAGAACTTAATCGCGCCGAGCTTGTTTGTTCAGCGTGAGACGGTCGTAATTGAGAGTGCTGACATTCTTGGAAAATTTCCGGAAAAATTAACAACAACCCTCGAAGATAAGAACGCCGATTGTAATTTAATTCTGGTGTTTACGAATGATATTAAAAATATTAAAGACATCAAAAAACAAATCGAAATAATTTCGCCCGAAAAACAAATTCCACCTTGGCAGCGTGCCGAATGGCTCATGAATTTAGCGAAAGAGAAAAATTTTAAAATCTCACGCGACGCGGCTAATTTGCTTGTTGACAGTATAGAATCTCAAGAAGAATTACGCTCTGAATTAAGCAAACTAAATTTATATTGTGATGACCGTGAAATCAAAATTGATGATGTTAGGAATTTATCGTTTGATGAGGGCGGAAGAGCTTTATTAAAACTGCTTGACGGACTTTGCGACAATAATCACTACGACGTTATTACAGCATTAAAATATTTACGCGATACGCCTTTAGCTCCTGTATTAACTTCCGTTTGCAATAGATTAAGACCGGCCATGACGAGTGCATTATTTTCCGGCAGCGATAAAAATTTAATACTCAAGGCCGCAGGTTTAAACGCAACCAAGAATTACGCTATGCAAAAATCAGAACGTGCATTAAAAAACTTTGGGCGCGAAAAAATTTTGGAGTTTATGTTAGGGGCGGTGAGACTTTCATATCTTGAGAAGACAAATAATTCAGAAGGTTGGCCTGGCTTTGAATTTATATTGCTGAACTTAATTAAATAATTTAACGCTTGTGCGTTATAATAATTTTACTTGCACAATATGGAGGTGAATAATTATGCAGGGTATTTCGATTTTATCAACGGGTTATTTTTCGTCAGTAAATGAGCTTTCAAAGTTAAATAATCTTATTAAAAAGTCTAACGAGACTGACGATGCAAAGGCTCAACAACAGCAAAAAGTTTTAGCAGAAGAGCAGTCAATCAAAGCAAAACTCGGTTCAGCGGCTGAAGTTCAAACAACGTATCATTATGCGTTAGGAACAGACGGACGGCAATATATAACGGGTGCTTCTGTTACGATGAAGGGTTCAGAAGATGCAATCAATCGTGTTAGCGGCGGAATAACGTCTGAAGATGTTCAAAGCGCAATTAAGGCTGAACGTGAAGAGCGTGCGGAAATTGCTTTACGTGAGACAGATGAGCGCAGAAATAATTTAAAAGCTCAAAACGCTAAAGCTGATGACGAATTAACAGAAGAAGAACAACAACAAATTCGCGAACTTGAACAAACACAAAACGAAGTCGTTGCTCACGAACATGCACATCAAGCGGCTGCGGGAGAATTTGGCGGCGGAATAAGTTATACGTACACTCAAGGGCCTGACGGTAAGAGTTATATTACGGGCGGCGAAGTCCCAATCCATTTAAGAGAGGGCGCAACACCTGAAGAGACGTTGCAAAATATGCAAAAGGTACAGGCTGCGGCCAATGCACCGAATGACCCTTCAGGCCAAGACTTGAAAGTTGCGGCTAAGGCTGCTGCTCAAGCAATGAAGGCGCGCCAAGAAATTTCAAATGAGAATATTAGCGCAAATTCAAATTCTGAAACTTCATCAACAAATTACTCTAACAGCGGCACAAACGATTTAAGAGCTTTAATAGCCAGCGGGACACCTGTTATTGATGCTAATGGTAATATTGAAAATAATTATCCTGACCCCGAAAAGAACGGTGCTTCATCAACATTAGCTTCAATCAGAGCGTATCAAATTCAGAGTTTAGCTTTTATAAATCCAGCAGCATAAAAAATTTATCATTAACTAGCAAGAAGACTCCCACTTCTTCAAGTGGGAGATGAATTGCCTGTATGGTATAATGCCGCGCAGGTTTTCAAATGTTGCCCGTAAGGTAACAGTACCTATGGAGCGTAGGGAAGGGTTAGCCTCAT
>CAJODZ010000026.1:50040-55997 GCA_905233645.1 uncultured Synergistales bacterium
AACTGATTCCTGTAAAACGAAATCCTGAAGGCTAAGAAGTATTCAGGTTAGGAGGATTAAAGGAAGCTGCCATCTTCTATAAGTGGCGGTAGTTCACTAAGACGATAAAATTAAATGCTTAAAAAATTAAACCCCCTCCGGCCATGAGATTTATCAAACAAAATTTTCAACCGGAGGATTTTTTATAACATAACTTAATTTATACACAAAAGGAGAATTTTCAATGACAACAGCTGTAATGAATGACACAGTAGAAATTGACGACACTATTAAAATAACAGACACGATAAATAATTATACACATTCTGTTATTGACATTTCAGAATTTAAAAACGGTGCAGCTGAAAAAATTTTTGATGATGTTGAGGCTGATAAACTTGGCATTAAAGCCGTCGTTAAAGATGGTGTTGCGAAATGTATTTTGTTATCGCCTGAAAAATATGTAAAACTTTCAGACAAATTGTTTGACGCTGAATTATGTGCATTGGCTGAAGAGCGTATGAAAAATTTTGACCTGAAAACTTCAAAAACATACACTCAGGAAGAAATAGACCGCATGTTTGGAATTACAGAAGAAGACTTAGCAAATGTTGGCGATGTAGAGTTAGAAATAGAATGAATTGGAATGTAATATACATCGAAGAAGCAAAAAAGGATTTTGAAAAACTCGATGGTTCTCAGCAAAAACTTATTCGTAAAGCTATAGAAAAAACCTCAAAAAATCCTCTATCGCGCAACAATGGCGGTTATGGCATCCCGTTAGGTAATAAGGGCGGACACGATTTAACAGGGCTATTTGAAGTCAAATTGCGTGGTACGGGGTTGCGTGCTATTTATAAACTTATTCAGACAGCAACGGAAATGTTAATTATTGTCGTGGGAGTTCGTGAAGATGAAGAGGCTTATAAAATTGCATTCAAGCGCGTCAACGAGCATAATCTTTAAATAAATTTTGTATAACAAAAATACTTGACATAAATTTAAGCTCAAATATAATTTCAGACATGAGTACGAATGAAGATTCGGGCGGCATAGAACTTGAAGAACGCATGAAATTTAATTTGCTGTACGATTTTTATTCGCCGCTCTTGACAAAAAGACAACGTAAAATTTATGAAATGGTCTGTTTTTCGGATTTGACATTAGCAGAAGTTGCAGACGATTTGAAAATTAGCAGACAGGCCGTTTATATAATGAAGCGCAGAGTTGAAGCTATTCTTGAAAAATTTGAACGCGATTTAAAATTTGTAGCTATCACTCGCGATTTGGAAAATAAGATTAAAGAACTTGAGAAAAAATTAAATTTAGGCAGGTGAGATTTAAAAAATGTTCGGAACGTTACGCGAAAAATTTGCACAGGTATTATCGAATTTAAGCAGACGCGGTAAATTATCTGAAGAGGATATCGATAACGCTTTGCGTGAAATTAGACGTTCGCTTTTAGAAGCTGATGTTAATTTTAAAGTTGTCAAAGACTTAATCGCTAAAATCCGTGAGCGCGCTGTTAGCCTTGAAGTTCTGCAATCGATAACAGCAAATGACCGTATAGCCGCAATTTTGTACGAAGAGCTTATAAACTTAATGGGGCGCGACGTTCAGAATATAAATATTTCACCTAAACCGCCAACTGTAATTTTAATGGTGGGGCTTCAAGGTTCAGGCAAAACTACTACAACCGTAAAATTAGCTCGTGTCTTAAAAAATAATAATCATAATCCGTTGGTTGTCGCGTGTGATTTAAGAAGGCCGGCAGCTGTTGACCAGTTAAAAATTTTGGCTGACGCTGCGAAAATTCCTTTTTATGGCGATAAAAATTTAAAGCTCGACAAAGTCATAAAGGACGCTCAAATTTATGCGGAAAATCATTTAAATGACGTTATTATTTTGGACACAGCAGGACGCTTGCAAATTGATGATGATTTAATGAGTGAGCTTAAACACATTACGGAGATTTTGCCTCCTCATGAAAAATTATTAGTTATCGACGCCATGACCGGTCAAGAGGCTGTAAACGTCGCTAAAAGTTTTCATGATTTATTAAATTTAACAGGGCTTATCTTAACAAAACTTGACGGTGATGCGCGTGGCGGAAGTGCTTTAGCTATTAGAGCCGTAACGGGTGTACCTGTAAAATTTGCCGGTGTTGGTGAGAATACCGACGCATTAGAAATTTTTAACCCTGAACGCATGGCCGGACGTATTATGGGTATGGGCGACGTTCAAGGCTTGGTCGAAAAAGTGCGTGAGGCCGGTTTAAATTCAAATCTTGATATCAGCAAAATTAAGCCTGAAAAATTAAATAAGCAGTTTAATCTTGAGATGTTGTTATCTCAGTTTGAACAAATAGAAAAATTAGGGCCGATTGAGAAATTAGCTGGAATGATACCAGGTTTAAGCAATATAAATTTCAATAGAGGCTCAGACGCTAATAATGCAATTTCCGACGCGAAAATATTAAAACGTAATAAAGCAATTATCCAATCTATGACACCTGAAGAGAGACGCAACCCGAGGATTATAAAAGGCTCAAGACGCAGGCGTATAGCAGAGGGTTCAGGAACGTCGGTGCAGATGGTCAACCAATTACTTGCTCAGTACGAACAAATGAAAAAGTTATTTAAAGAGTTCTCAAATAATAATTCTCGTTTTGGACTTGGCAGGAAATTAAAAAATTTGTTTGGTCTTGGCCGTTAAAAATATTTTGTCTAATTGGGAGGTGTATTTTTTAGAATGGCGGTAAAGATTCGTTTGTCGCGTCAGGGCAGGAAAAAAGCTCCGTTTTATAGATTGGTGGTGGCGGATTCGCGTTCACCTAGAGACGGTAAGTTTATAGAGTTAATCGGAACATATAATCCTATGACTGATCCTGCTTCAGTAAAAATCGACGAGGAGCGGGCATTATACTGGCTGGGGGTCGGAGCATTACCTTCGGAGACGGCGCGCGGGCTTTTGAAAAAGCAGGGAATCTGGGATAAATTCAAAGGCAGTAATTAAATTTCTTGCCTGAGATTTTTATTTAGAGAAGTTGTAGTAATCATAGGCTTTTTTATTTTATTTTAATTTTTATTATTTTTATTTATTGTTTTAAATTCATCGAAGACTGCGAAAAAAACAGGAGGTGCCGAAAATGGTCGATTATAAAGAGCTTGTGGAGTTCATCGTAAAACATCTTGTAACGCAGCCGGAGTCGGTAGGCGTGGAAATTGAATCGGGAGAAAATAATAATAAAGTCCTGATTCGTGTTGCTCATGAAGACGTCGGACGTGTTATCGGAAAGCGCGGTGCGACCATCAACGCAATCCGGCTGTTGGCCAAGGCGGCAGCAGTCAAGGCCGGGGAACGTGTTGACGTGGACATAGTTGAGGATTAAAAAATAATACACATTATTACGGCTTATCCTGAGCTAATTCAAAAGTTTTTAAGTATAGGAATTACGGGGAAGGCCGTTCGTTCGGAGTTGTTAAAAGCGAATGTCGTAAATCTTCATGACTTCGGAACTGGAAATTATAAGCAAATTGACGATTATGTTTTTGGTTCAGGCGGAATGCTTTTAGCTGCTCCTCAACTGAAAGAGGCGTTGGATTCTGTTCTGAAACCCGGCGGTGAACATGAAAATTTCGTTGCCTACCCTTCGCCGCAAGGAGTTTTATTAAATCAGGAAGTCATCGAAAGTCTGGCTCTCCAAGAAAATTTAATTATCATCTGTGGGCGTTATGAAGGAATTGACGAACGCTTTATAGAAAAATATGTTAATCTCGAATTTTCAATCGGAGATTGTGTATTAACGGGCGGCGAAATTCCGGCTATGGCACTTGTTGACGCTTTATCGCGTTTAATACCCGGTGTCATTGGCAAGAATAAAGCAGTAGTCGAGGATTCTTTTTATCGCGGAATGCTTGACAACCCGAATTACACGCGGCCTCTTTCATGGGAAGATATGAAGGTTCCGGAAGTTTTATTATCGGGAAATCAAAACGAGATTTTAAAATGGCGGCGTTCAGAAGCTGTAAAACGAACATTGTTGCGCAGACCTGATTTAATTTCGAGAGCGTCAATCAGTGATTATTTAACCGGCGGAATTTATTTAGGTGTGATTAAAAATAATGACGATTTACAAAATTTTAATTCACCTGTGCTTGAAAATTTATGTAATGCATTTAATTTAGGCCGGCCGTTTTTGATAGCGCATAATCATGAAACCCGTGAGGCGTTAAAAAATTCCGGTACGGGCGCAAAAATTCTGGCAAGTGTTGAAAAAGTATTATCTAAGATAAATTCTAGGACGTTGATTGTAAAAATTTCAGCGTCAAAGCGAAAAGGTGCGTTACAAAGTCTTGAAGCCAAGCGAAAAATTTTACAACACGAAGGCGCGATTTTATTTTTATTTGCTGGAGATCGTGAAAGTGAAGATGAATTAAATCAAATTTCAGGTTTGACGGCGTATTTATTTGATAGCGTTTTTATAAATTTCGGGCTTGATAATCTTGTAGCGGTGACTTTCGACAGATTTTTAGGCAGGCGTTAATTTAACAGGAGGACTTTTTTAAGTTGAATGCAGTAGATTTAATCCAAAAGAAGTATTACAGGAGTGAAGAATTACCAGATTTTAGACCTGGCGATACTGTAAGAGTTCACGTAAAAATTAAAGAAGGAACGCGCGAGCGTATTCAGGTTTTTGAAGGAATTGTAATAGCGCGTCAGCATGGTGGCTTAGACGGAACATTCACTGTAAGAAAGATTTCAAACGGTGTTGGTGTTGAGCGTATATTCCCCGTTCATTGCCCATCAGTTGAGAAAGTAGAAGTTCAGCGTCAAGGCAAAGTAAGACGTGCAAAATTATATTATCTGCGTAAATTAAGCGGTAAAGCAGCAAGAATTAAAGAGCGCAGAAAATTTAATTAGTAATTTTGAAAATTGAAAAGCTCCCTGTTTTGGTGACGGGGAGTTTTTTGTTATACTCAAAAATATTTTAAAAGTTAGTGAGGTTTTAATTTGAGCGAAAAAGATTTTGAAGAAAGAGACAAAATTATAAATGCTGCCCGCCGTCTAGTTATGGCTGACGGAGTTGACGAAGTTTCGTTATCTGACATCGCCAGAGAAGCAGGAGTTACAGGAGAGACCCTTAATAAATACTTAAAGGACAAAGACGAACTCATTATGGAACTTATAGGCGAGCGATTTGGGATGATGAGTGACGCTTTATTAAACATGCCCTTGAGAAAAAAAACTAAGGCGTTTAATTTTGAAATCATGAAGCAAATCGAACTAATTGGCATTCAAGTTGCTAAACAATGGATTGCGAGCCAAGTTAGTAATATAAATTATTACCAGAACGGCAAGAAAATGTTACATGACGATACAGAGCGTTTTAAAAGTCTTTTAGAGGCCAGTATTGCAAAAGGAGAATTACGCGATGATACTCCGGTAGAGGAATTAGCAATTTTTAACGTTAATATTATTTACGGGCTTATGTTGAATTGGTGTATCAACGAACAGAAATTTGAGCCTTTATATCACATAGACACCTTCAGCGATTTTATTGTGAATGCTATGATACCGTATATGAATAAATAATTTTTAATTTTAATCAGGAGGCATTTTTAACATGCAATATCAGAAATTTGGCGACGATTATGTAATAAGACTGGACCGCGGCGAAGAAGTCATGACCGAAATCAAAAAATTATGCGAGGCCGAAAATATTTTGTTAGGCAGCATTAACGGTATCGGTGCAACTTGGGAAGCGTCAATCGGAGTTTTTAACCGTAAAGAATTTAAATACGAATCTAAAACTTTTAAGGGCGATTTTGAAATAATAGCTTTAACCGGAAATATCTCGACGATGAACGATAAATGCTATTTACCAAAATCAGCCGTAAAGCCCTCGACTTTAGTCGTAGGGATATAAGGCTTTGAAATTTTAATCTGTTCTGATAAAATCATCATTGTCGAGCTGG
>CAJODZ010000026.1:56022-57540 GCA_905233645.1 uncultured Synergistales bacterium
CGACCATTCGGAGGAGAATCTGTAAGACACTCGCAAGGGTGCAAGGTTCGTTGATACCAGAATCCCCCGACTTTAGTCGTGGGGAGTACGTCAAATAAAGTCAATGGCAAAGTCGACCGCGAATTTTCAAATGAAATCGGTTTAAATTTAATCAAGTTCGTAAATTAAAAATAATGCAGCTATTTTCTCGTAAATCGTTTGAGATTATAGCTGCTCTTTCCATAAAAACGCTTAAAATTTATTCGTTCGTTAATTTATTAAATCTGTCAGTGTAGATTTTGCGGAACTCTTCATATTCGCCTAAGCCTTTGCCTGTGAATACAGTTCTGTAACCGGCTTTGCGCAACTGCCACATAAACGAATTGTCTGAATTATAAAGTTCTCCGGCCATGTAATCACCCCAAGCTACAATTAAAGGAACTATTTCAACTTGAGCGTCGCGCCTTAAAGCTTCACGTTCTTGCAAATGCGCTATGGCTTGGCCTAAACTGTCGCGTTCGCTTAATTTCACAACGTGTAAATTCTCATAGCCTTTGGCTTTTAAATTCTCGTTTAATAAATCATAGCCCTTGTAATTATATGCTGAAGCTTCATGACCAACTAAAATATATTCGTTTTCGGGAGCTGGTTTAATAATTTTAATCAAGATATCCGCAACAGCTTCACAAGATTTCGGACTATGTAAAACAGCATCGGTTATACGAATATTTATGGATTCGCGGTAAAAATCTAAACGGCTGCGTAAACTGTTATACAATTCGCCCTCAGCAAAGAATACAGGAACGGCAATTATCTCACTGTACTTTTTCAAAATCGCTTCCTGTACGGCCTCTTCAACTGTGAAAATCCTTTTGCCGTTAATCCCGTTTACAGCCTTAGCCGTATCATCGTCCGTGTAAACCTGCAAAACATTTAAGCCCGTGTCTTTCGCAAGTTCAGCCTGAATTTTGTCGTAGCTTTCTTCAGCGGCGCGTAAAATACTCGTTCCAAAGCTTGCTAAAAAAATTACGGTGTCGTTTTTATTCATATTGTGTCATCTCCTAAAATTTTTTTCGCGTTTAAAATTCGTTCTTCGTCCGGTACATCAACATTGCTCAAAGGATATTCAAGCCCTAATTTCCGCCACTTCTCCGCCCCTAACGTGTGATAAGGCAAAACATCGACGCGCTGAATATTTTTTAACGTGTCTAGAAATTCGCGGAGCTGTTTTAAATATTTATCATCGTCCGTAATTCCTGGAACAAGCACGTGTCTTATCCAGACGGGTTTATTGATTTCACTCAAGTATTTTGCAGCGTCTAAGATATTTTTATTGTCAAAGCCGGTTAAAATTTTGTGCTGTTCAGAATTTATATGCTTAATGTCTAATAAAATTAAGTCCGTGAAATTCATGAGCGCGTTAAATTTTTCAAGATAGCTTTTACCGCGTGAAAACGTTTGAGCCGAAGTATCAAGCACAGTGTTAATTTTGTGTTCGTGTGCTTTTGAGAATAGTTCCGTTAAAAAATCAATCTGTAA
>CAJODZ010000027.1 GCA_905233645.1 uncultured Synergistales bacterium
TGACATTACGTCAAAAGATGTTGCTAATGGTGCAGTTGAAGCCTATCTTGTAATCGCCGCTACGGCAGGGACGACAGAAGCCGACCTTGCTACAGTAACAGTTTCAAAGGACAACTCAGTAAATCCTGGTAACGCTACAGGTCCTGGTTCAAGTTCAGGCGGTTGCTCAGCGGCTGGATTATCCTCACTCGCGCTTATAGCGGTTGCAGCTTTGCTCACTAAAAAGAAGTAATCGTATAGCGTAGTTTAAATCGATACGAATTTTTGCCCTTGCTGTTTAAATACGGTGAGGGCTTTTTATTGCGTTGTTAAAAACTTTAACTTTAATCAAGAAAAAGAATGAGTATTATTGAATTTATGGAATGAACGAAATTTTTTAATGAAAATTATTTCAACAGTGCAATTATTATTTGAGTTACACCGATTATAACAGCGACTATTATTCCGTATATAGTAAGTCTATCTGAATAACTTGTTTGTAAATCATCAATGCGTTTATTAAGTCCGTCATAAACAATACACATCGCCTCATCTAGTGATTTGATTTCAGCTTTCAATTCTGCAATTTGGGCGTCGTGAAGTTCCTTGCTTATATATTTTTCGTCCATATTTAACCTGTAATAATTTTAGCAATCAGAGTTCCTATAATATACCCGGAAATTATTATTAAACTAGTTTTCAACATAGCTTTATTAAAATCTTTACGGTCGTCATATTTTTTATCAAGCTCTAGCTTTTTATTTATGTTCATTTCGCGTTCCCTTTCGTTAATGTTTATTATTGCAAAAATTTTATCATATGAAAAATGTCTAAATTGTCGTTGTGATAAACTTTGAACTCAATAATAAAATACATAAGGAGATAAACTTTTAGACGCTTTTAGGATTTATCGAGAAAAAGTTCGACCTGCTGTTAAAAATATGCTTAAAAACGCGGAAAAGATAGCAACTGGTGAGGCAAAATTTTATACATTTGATGAAGTTTTTTGAGAAGATTAAATTAAATGTTTGAAATTAGATTTTCTCCGTCAGCGTTCAAATTTTTTAAAAAACTCAAAGATAAAAAGCTAAAAGAATTATTTAAAAATGCAATAAATGAAATTAGCAAAAATCCATATATCGGCGAACCTAAAAAAGGAGATTTGACAGGAATATACGGATATGACGTTTATTATCATGGAACTAATTACGAAATTGCATATGTCATAAAAAGTTACGATGCTGAAAATATTGTAATTATTATTATGGCCGGCACGAGAAAGAATTTTTATAATCAGTTAAAAAATTATTGGTTGTAAAATTTTTAAAATAGCACATTAAATTACAAGGATAGATTAAAATTATGAATTATTATTTATGTTTTGACGCTGGTACTCAAAGTATTAAAGTCGCTGTTTATGACGTTGAAGGGAATAATTACGCAACAGCCGTAAATCCAACAAGCCTGTTTTATCCAGATAATGGCTGGGTCGAAATGGACGTTGAAGAATATTACAAACTGGCTCTTGACGGAATTAAATCTTGCGTCGAACAGCTCAAAGAGAAAAATTTAAACCCTAACGATATTAAAGCAATTTCCGGCGACGGAATTATTTGCGGTATAGCTGGAGTTGATGAAAGCGGAAAAGCTATCACACCGTTCATAAATTATTTGGACTCCCGCACTAAAAGCGATGCTGAAAATTTATCACGGCTAAATTTAAATATTTGGGCTAACGAAACTGGTAACCCTGAACCGCTGTGCTTATTCCCTGCTTTGTTCGCTCGTTGGTTTTTAAAAAATTCTCCGGTCGCTAGAAATATTAAAAAATTCGTCCACAATGCACCGTATGTTTTAATGCGTCTCGGCGGTTTGAAAGCGGATAAAGCTTTTATCGACAAAGGTACTATGTCGGGTTGGGGGCTTGGTTATGATGTAGTTAAAAAGATTTGGTCGGAAGTGCAATTAAAAGCTCTCCACATCGATAAAAATTTCATGCCCGAAATTAAAAACGCTTGGGATATTACAGGTTATCTAACTCGCGAAGCAGCAAATTACACCGGTTTAAAAGCAGGTATTCCAATTTGCGCAGGAGCTGGAGATACAATGCAGTCGTTATTAGCGTGCGGAGTTTTTGAAGCGGGTCATGCTGTCGATGTTGCCGGAACGTGTTCAATGTTTTGTATTTCGACCGATAAAATTATTCCAGGTTTGAGCAAAAAAGGTACGGGCTTAATTTTTAATTCCGGAACGCTCGAAGACACTTATTTTTATTGGGGCTTTGTAAGGACGGGCGGACTTGCTTTACGTTGGTTCAGAGATAATATTTGCGGACGCGTCGGTGATGATGAATATTATAAATATCTAAGCGAAGGGGCTGAAAAAATTCCGGCTGGCGCAAACGGTGTTAGATTTTTGCCATACTTGACAGGCGGTTTTCAAGGCTCTGAAAATTTAAAAGGTTCGTTTATAAACGTCGGGCTTGATACAAATCAATTCACTTTATGGCGCGCTGTACTCGAAGCTATTGCCGGTGAATATTCTGAAATTGCGGAACGCTGTAGAAATGCCGGAACACCCGTTGACAAAATTATTATCACCGAAGGCGGCTCAAAAGATAATTTATGGAACCAAATTAAAGCCGACTTAATTCAAGCTGAAACCGTAACTTTACAAACGGGCGGAGCTTTGGCGGTCAATGCTTTAATCGGTGCGTATGCTACTGGCGAAATTAAAGACTTGAAGGAAAAATTACACAGCGTTTTAACTCAAACAGCCTCTTTTAAACCTGGCGAACCTTTGAAATTAAATACTCCGAAAATTATTTTTTAATATATAAATTTAAAAATCATGAATAAATTTTTAGCAACAGCTCGCGGTGAAATACCTGCTGAATTAGTTATAAAGAATGCAAGAATAGCCAACGTATTTTCTCGTGAATATGAATTAGCTGATGTCGCCGTGTATCAAAATAAAATCGCCGGTGTCGGTCAAAATTATGACGGCGTAGAAATTTTTGATGCTCAAGGCGCGGTCTTAATTCCTGGAATGATTGACGGCCATATTCATATTGAAGACACGTTTATGATACCTCCGGCATTTGCTGATACGGTCGCTCAAATGGGAACAAGCGCAGTTATGGCTGACCCTCACGAAATTTCTAATGCACTCGGAATTGCTGGGCTTGAATATATGTTTAAGTCCGGTTTAAATTTGCCGATAGATATTTTTTGGGGTGCGCCGTCGTGTGTTCCTGCTTCGGAATTTGAAACGCCTTTTGAAGAGTTGGACATGCTCTCAATCAAAAATATGTTCGATAAAAATTTATGTCAGCATTTGGGCGAAGTAATGAATTTCCCTGCTGTCATTAACGGCGACCCTGATGTATGGGGAAAAATTACAGCCGCCGGTAACGTTCCTTTAACAGGCCATGCGCCAAATGTTACCGGTAAAAATTTAAATGCGTATTTGAGTTCCGGTATCTCGTCCGACCATGAATGCAATGATTTAAATGAGGCTCGTGAAAAATTAAGTCGGGGCATGTGGATTATGATTAGAGAGGGCGCGTCGTTCCCTAACTTAAAAATTTTGTTGCCGCTGATTTTTGAAAACGAATTAAACGCCGCTCGTTGCATGGTCGTTAGTGACGATATTACTGCAAGATATTTATTAGAAACCGGACACATGGACGCTAAAATGAGAATTATGATTGAGGCGGGGCTAAATCCTTTTACGGCGTTGCGAATGGTTACGTTAAGTCCGGCTGAATATTTCAGGTTATATGACAGAGGAGGCATTGCGCCTGGAAGATTGGCCGATTTTGCATTACTTGACAGCGACGAAATGAATGCAAGCTTTAAAATTAAACACGTCTGGAAAAATGGCCGCAAAGTTATTAAAAATTCAAATTTATTTACAAACGTTTTGAACGAAATTCCAGACTTGGCCTCTGATATAAAAATTACCCGTATCCCAACAGAAGAGCAAATTAAAATAAAAAGTTCCGGCGATTTTATAAATGTCATAGGCGTAACAGAAGGCACTGTCTTAACAAAAATGTTAACGCTTAAAATCAATCGCGATAAAAACGGTTATATTGCTCCTGATTTAGAAAATGACATCGCAAAAATCGTAGTGCTTGAACGTCATCGTAACACAGGAAATTTTAGCGTCGGCTTCGTTAAAGGCTTAGGCATTAAAAAAGGCGCGGTCGGTTCATCGGTTGCACATGACGCTCATAATTTTGTAGTGGCTGGTGCTGATGATAAATCTATTATTACGGCATTAAATAAACTTGCTGAAATGGGCGGCGGGCTTGTTGTTACGGAGGGTGAAAATTTAATTTCGTCGTTCCCGTTACAAATAGGAGGTCTGATGCGTTTTGCAAGTCCTGAAAAAATTTCGAGCGATTTAATCTTACTTGAAAATTGCGCCGCTGATATTGGAATAAAAATTAAGCATCCGTTTATGGTTTTGTCATTTTTATGTTTATCCGTAATCCCCGAATTAAGAATTACTGACAAAGGATATATTGATATTTCGCGCGGAGGTTTACAAAATTTAACAGCGCGATAATTTTTAATAGAGATTTTTAAAATAAGTCCGTCTGAAAATTTTATGGTATCAGGCGGATTTTTTTGTGTTGTGAGATAATAACGGCTCACTCTTTTTATTTTAACAGGAGGTAAATTTTTTAATGTTTAACATGAAAGAACGCGGCAGTAATTTTATAACCGAAGTTCTCGCAGGTATCACAACTTTTATGACGATGAGCTATATTATTTTTGCCAATCCTGGAATTTTAAGCAATGCCGGAATGGATTTTGACGCTCTTGTTGTCGTAACATGTATATCGGCGGCGTTAGGTACGTTTTTAATGGCGATTTTTGCTAATTTGCCTGTTGCACTTGCGCCTGGTGTCGGACTTAATGCTTATTTTGCGTTTACGGTCTGTTTAGGAATGCAAGTCTCATGGAAAGTCGCATTAGCCGCAGTTTTTATCGAAGGTGTAATTTTTATCTTACTCACTTTAACAAATATCCGCACGCTCGTAATTAACTCGATACCAAAAAGTTTAAAGCTTGGAATTTCTGCCGGTATAGGATTTTTTATAGCGTTTATCGGTTTGCAAAGCGCAGGCTTAATCGTAAACAGCGACGCGACACTCGTACAGCTTGGTGTTATTAAATTAGGAAGTGTAGCAGCTACGCACGATGTGAACACGCCTGTTGCATTCACGTTAATTAAAGACAACTTACCCGTTTTATTAGCCTTAGGCGGATTTTTAATCATGGCAATTCTCACGGCGTTAAAATTTCAAGGTGCTTTGTTATTTGGAATTATTGCCGTTACTGCCGCTGGAGTTGGTTTAGGCATGGTAACGCTCCCGACAGAATTTGTATCAATGCCGCCGTCAATTAAGCCGTTATTTTTGCAGTTAGACTTCTCGTTAATTAAATCGCTTGATTTCTGGATTGTCGTGTTTACGTTCTTCTTTGTTGACTTCTTTGACACAATCGGAACGTTAATCGGTGTCGCAAGCAGAGGCAATTTAATCGATGAAAACGGTAATATCCCTTCAGCAAAAGGCGCGTTAATGGCTGATGCAGTTGCAACAGTTGCCGGAGCAGTTTTAGGAACGTCAACAGTAACATCATACGTTGAAAGTTCAAGCGGAATAGCTCAGGGCGGACGTACTGGTTTAGCGTCAATCGTAACAGGCTTATTATTTGTCGGAGCAATATTTTTCACGCCGCTTGTAAAAATCGTACCGTCATATGCGACCGCACCGGCTTTAATGCTTGTAGGCGTATATATGATGATGGGGTTAAAAGACGTAAATTACGATGACTGGACAGAGTTAATACCGGCGTTCTTAGGATTTGTAATGATGCCGTTGAGCTACAGCATTGCGACGGGAATTGAATTTGCTATCGTTGGTTATGTCGTTATTAAATTATTCTCAGGCAGATTTAAAGACTTGAACGTATTGCTTTTTATACTTGCGTTAATTTTCATGGCGAAAGAATTATTAACGATTGTCATGTAAAAATAATCAGCGAATTTTTTAAAAGGCTCTCGAAAAAAATCGGGGGTCTTTTTTTATTGCACAAAACTTTTTAACACGCCTCAAAAAATTTAACACTTTGTTTGAAAATCGATATGCTGAAAAATTTTGCGGCTGTTAAATTTTTAAAAGATTTTTTGTAGTGGTAAACGTAGTTGCAAAAAATAACAGCCCTCCAAATTTTAAAGGACTGTTTTAAACATGACTATTATACAAAAAAGAACGAGACTTGCGCCCCGTTCAAAATATTATTTAGAAGATGTCTCTCGAAAAATTATTCTACAGGAAAATCAAAATATGTGTTAGGGTACGGCTCGTCTTTTAATGTAAAATGCCACCACTCACCCTCAAGCGGTTTAAAGCCATTTGCAATCATCGTTTCGCGTAAAATCATTCGATTATTATGCTGCTCGGGCGTAACATCTTTAAAAAACGGATCTGAACGACTGCCAAAATAATCAAACGTTCCGCCCATGTCTAATTCTTTGCCCGTTGACATATCGAATAACGTTAAATCAACTGTGCTTCCGCGTGAATGACCTGAACGGCGAGCTACGTAACCTCTATCAAAAATCGTCGGCTTATCGTTAATTTCGGGATAAAAATATTTTTGCATTTTCATGTCATCATTTTCGCCCCAACGCATAAAATGATTTACGGCTGTCTGCGGTCTGTAAGCGTCATAAATTTTTAAACGATAACCCTTTTTAATAAATTCATCGCTTGCGGCTTTTAATGCTTTTGCGGCCTCTTTAGTCATGAGCGCGACAGGAGCTTTATAACCGTCAATACGTTCGCCCGTGAAATTGTAAGTCGTGTAATATCTAATCTCTAAAATTAAATCAGGAATATATTCGCCTAAATTTACAAAGCCTGAAGCATCGAGCGGGTCGACTTTTGCATTAACTTTTTCGTTTTCAGCAGCGTTAGCAAAATTCGCAGCTACTAAAAATAATGCAATGCACATAAGAAATCTTTTCAACATAGTGTTTTAATACCTCCAATTATTTAATTATAATCCTATTTTCAGGAGTGTTATATTTTTCGGGGACAACTTGCAATTTTTTAAGATAATGTGAAATAGCTTCAGCATATAACATGTAAGCGTCTTCGATTACTTTTGAGTTATTAAATCTATAACCGTCTCCGCCAGCTCTTAAAGTGTAATCAGTGCCGGCGACTTTATAAATTTTTTCGGGGTCTAATTTTTCACCGTTCACAAAAACATCATAAACACGGCGTTCACCTTTGACACCTAAAAATTCACCATGCTCACCAAAAATTACAGAAGTCGGGATGCTCGTATTAACTTTATAAGTCAAACCGGCCGTATGTAAAAATGCTCCGCTCTTTACAGGTAAAAGCTTTGCTCCGAATTCTAACGCGTCTAAAATCGTTTGACCCGGCATTTCGATTATGCACATTAAATTAGAAAACGGTGCTACGTCTAAAACATCTCCAAAATTTATTTCACCGGCCTTAATATTTGCTCTGATACCACCGCCGTTACATATAGCGATATCGGCTTTGCCTGTTGGGGTTTCAGCAGCTGAATTTAAAAATGCGTCTGTGATTAAATTGCATAAGCCAGTTTCAGCATTGCGTATAAGCCAATTATTTTGGTCATCTGTCGCACGTAAATCAAAACTAACGTAAGCAATTTTATTTTTCAACGTCTCTTCGTAACGCGCTTTTAATTCGTTTATAAAATTCGTAACATGCTCGTTGCGTCCTGAAATTTCATTTTTTGATAATAATTGCGTTGTTAATTTGCCTTTGGTATTTATTACAAGCTTGCCCAAATAAATTAACTTCGTGCCTGTTTGAGTGATTATTACTTCTTGGCCGTCTAAATTTTTAAGTTTTAAAGCCGGTGTAACTTCGTGTGAATGAGCGTCGATAACAGCATTTATTCCGCGTGTGTTCTCAGCAATAAACGGCGCACCCCACTCTTTAATTAAGCCGTCTTTATTTTCACCAAGATGAGCAACAAGAATTACATAATCAGCACCGTTACGTCTTGCTTCATCAACAGCATTTTGAACAGCCTGTACTAATCTTTCACCTTTAACATCGCCGCACAAATCGTATATAAAATTTCCTTCGTCGTCCATAAAACTTGACGGCTTTGAGGCAAACAAATACGCTTGACGGTGTTGTAACCCCTACGAACGCGATTTTTGTATCACCGTAATTTAAAATCTTATACGCCGGCAAAATCGGTTTACCTGTTTTTAAATCGATTAAGTTACAAGCTAAATAGCCGCATTTTAAATTCTTAATATAATTTTCAAACACAGCCCAGCCGCTATCAAATTCATGATTTCCGGGTATAGCGATATCGTAACCGGTCTCGTTCATGATTTGAATTAAGTAGCGTCCGTTTGAAATTACACCAATTACACCGCCTGAAGTATGGTCGCCAGCGTCAACGAGTGTTACATAGGGCGTGAGCTTTTTCATCTCGTCAACATAGAATTTAACGCCAGCGTAACCGATACTTTCATCAACGGCGCAATGAACGTCATTCGTATATAAAATTACGATGTCATTATCGGGTAAATTATTCGCAAAAACGTTCACGCTAAATAAAAACACGAATGCTAAAATCAAAAACAACTTCTTACAAAACCTAATACTCAAAATAAAATACTCCTTCTTAAAAATTTTGGTGCGCGTAAAATATAATTATTTTAACCCAAATTTATTTAATGCTATTTAACGGAGATGTTTATATTTTGGAAAAAGATTTTGAAAAATACTTGAACGAATTAAAAAAACGCGCTGAAAAAATGTTAATGAGTTTTATGCCGGAAGCTGAAGGTTTTCAAAAGACTTTAATTGAGGCCATGAATTATAGTTTATTAGCAGGCGGCAAACGTATAAGACCAGTTTTAATGCTTGAGACCTGGAAAATTTTTAACGGCCAAGACGAGAATTTAATAGCACCATTCGTCGCAGCTATTGAAATGCTTCACACATTCTCACTTGTCCATGATGATTTACCGGCGATGGATAATGATTTATACAGACGAGGCCGAAAAACTACACATGCTGTTTACGGAGCAGGAATGGCTACACTTGCAGGGGACGGGCTTTTAAATTTAGCATTTGAGACGGCGTTACAAGCTTCAGGCAAAAATCACGACGATAAAGTAATCGAAGCATTAAAAATACTTGCGCTTAAAGCTGGTATTTATGGCATGGCCGGTGGACAATGTGCTGATATCGAAAGTGAGAATTTAAGCAGCGTTTCAGATGAGTTAATTGATTTTGTAAACGAGCATAAAACAGCGTGCATGATTGAAAGCAGTTTAATGATTGGCGGAATTTTAGCAGGCGCAAATAAAAATGATATCGCTAAACTTGAAACCGCCGGAAGTTATTTAGGGATAGCTTTTCAAATTCGAGATGACATTTTAAACAAGACAGGCTCAGAAAAAGAACTCGGCAAACCTGTCGGCAGTGATGAGAACAAAGGCAAAAATAATTATGTTCATGTTCACGGCTTAGAGGACGCTCAAAAGAAGGTTTTAGAGTTGTCGCAGAAAGCAATAGAAATTTTTAACGAGCTTTATCAAAATCACGGCATTGAATACGCTTTTTTAGCTGAGCTTACAAGAATAATGACCAAACGCAATAAATAATTAAAAAAACTCACCATGCCTTTTACAACACGGTGAGTGATTTTCAAATCGCAATATAAATTTAATTCACGCTGTTCACAGTTATACGAGTTACATTACCGTTGCGGTCAGTCTGAATTAAAATCCCTGCTTTGTTGTTCTCGTTATATTGAATTGTGCGTTGTCCAACGTTCTGCGTTGTCGGATAGCCCAAAATATTTATAACTTCGTCGCGCGTCATTCCAGTTTTTAAACCGTTCTGTAATTCGTAACGCGCCGCGCTCAAAACTAATCTCGTAATTTCATCACCGCGTAATCCAGCACTTAAACCAGGCCATTCGATTGAAGTTCCTGTGCTGCGGTCTGGCTGTCCTAAACTTTCGATTAACTCCGAGCGGTTATTCCCCAAACTCTTTAACAAAGCGTTTGAATATCCAGCCGGTAAATTTGCTCCCGTAGCTCTTAAATAATCACCAAAGACCCAACCTTCACGGTTATCAGGTGTACGAATTTGATACCATGTTCCGCTCTTAGCTCCTGCGTTACCTGCTGCTGAACCTAAAATATCAACGCGCGTATTATTTCTCAATTTTGTAACAGCACGTGAATTTGTCGTAGCCTCTGAACGCATATTAACTCCGTTCCCCGTGATAACACCAACGCTGGGAGTTGTGTTAGGCAATAAATCAGGCAAAACATTCTCTTTTATAGCCGGCTGTGCTATTGGTTGAGCGATGACGTTATTATTAGCTTGAGGTTTGTTCGCATTATTATTTTCGATTACGGGCAAATTATCAGTGTTATACAATCCTGGCAAATCTCCGGGCGGAAGCTTTCTTAATCCAAGCAGGAAGTACGTAGCTCCGGTTACGGCAATAATTAACAAAATAATATTCAAGAGTTTACGGCCAACTGATTTTTTAGGTTTTTTACCGCGACGGGCGTATTTTGATTTTGAAAAATTTTGGTAAGTCGCAACAGTTTTACGTCCTGAAAATTCATCGTTGTCAGAATTTGAATTTAATCGATAACTATCACGCATTTTATTATTTTCTTCACCACCATAAAAATTATTATTTATATTCTCAGGCTCTGCCTCCGGTTTAACTCGTTCTTCAGCCGTGCCTGTATAAACTGGTTCGTATTCAACAACATGTAAAGGAGTTCCGCAACTTGGACAAAATCTATCGCTGCGAGCAACAATTTCGCCGCATTCAGGACAAGTCTTTGAAGTTCTGCGCCTGATTTTTGGAGCTGGAATATTTTCAGGAATTTGGTCAGCGTCGAGCGTTGGTCTTGTCGGCGTTAAATTGACTTCGGAATTTATGACGGGCTTAATGTCAGCAGTGTAATCCTCTTGAGGCTCAAGCTCTTCATTTTTCGTTTCACCTGGATATTCATTAGCGTGAGCTTCTAAATCTCTGTTGAGCATAATATTAAAATCCCTGAAATCTTGTTGAGCGTCCGTTAAATTTGAATTTTGATTTTGATTTTCGTCGTAATCTTCGTAATCATAATCCTCATCGTCATAACTATAATTTTCCTGCGGATACTCTTGAGGCCGTTTTAAAAAGAAGCATAATATCGCTACGAAAAAATATATTCCGCCATATAGCCAAATGTCCCGTCCGGCAGGTATACAAGCTCCAACAGCAAAGAATAAAAATAACGCTCCCCACTTGCTGTAATTAAACGCTATGACACCGCCGGTTAATGCAAGTATCGCTGAAATAACAGGAAGGCTCGCTACAAATGTTTGAGGTATTCCAGGAGCAACAGTCGAAGCCGCTAATGACCCAAAAAGCATAAAGACACCGTGTATTATTGATGTTATAGATGCGCCTAACGTTAGTGCTAAAATTATCCAACGCATTTTAATTTATGTTTAGTCCTCCGATTTAATTTTTTACAAAATTTTTTATAAACCGCTTGAATTATAATATAAAATATTTTTGCTTAACTCGGCTTTGTTAATCTCAGGAAAAATAATTATTTAACGTTAAGACAGCGTTTAATTCGTTATTCGTAGCTTCGCCTTTGATTAACTTTGCATAAATATTTTTAAACGTATTTTGCTCGTTAGTCTCCTTTAATAATTTGCAAATCTTATCCCAACGTTCACTCTCTTTAATGCGTGAGCAATATCCTTCGCCAATCGCTATAAAATTCCTTGAAAACTCATCGTTAAATTCAAGCCAACGGGTTTTTAAAACGTCCGCTCCCTCGTTTAATATCGCAAAAGCAATTTCACGCGCCGATTTAGATTTTAATAACGTGTAAATCTCTTCGGGTTTTATCTTTTTAAGACAGTAAGGGTCATTCCAAAGTAACGCACAAAATCCGGCCTCAAGTTCATCAACTTCAACCCGTTCGCCATCGTTATTTAAAAGCGTCGTTTTGTGTAAAAAATTTTTAGCCGTGTCATTTTTAACGGGAGCGACAAAATTTTTATTGTGTATTAGCTTATTTTTTAAGACTAACGGGTCAATCATAAGCGTCTCACAAATCTTATTTTGATAAATATTTATCTCGCGCGCGTCTAATTTTGAAAGCCCATCGAAAAATGATTTAACACCAACATTATATTTGGCCGGATTGTCAAGCATATTCTTTACAAAATCTAAATGCTTTAATACTAAAGGCTGTGCATTTTTTAAAGCGTCTTCAAATTTTTCAGGAGGATTTGCGCTTAAAAATTCGTCCGGGTCTTTGCCTTCAGGTAAACTCACAACGCGAACGTCTAAACCGGCCTCACGCAAAATATACATTCCTCTTAATGCTGCCTCCTGGCCTGCTTTATCCGTGTCATAGCAAATATAACAGGTATCGCTGAAACGAGCCAATAAATTTGCCTGCTCACTCGTTAACGATGTTCCTAATGAGGCGACCGCTTCAGTAAATCCGCATTTGTGTAATCTTACAGCGTCCATATAACCTTCAACTAGAATAGAACGTGCTTTTTTACGCATTGCGTTACGGGCTTCATACAATAAATATAAATTATTCTTTTTGCTAAAAATTTCGCATTCGGGACTGTTAATATATTTTGCTCCTTCACCGTCAATTAAACGCCCTCCAAATGCAATAACACGACCCGTAATATCTTTAACCGGAAAAATTAAACGGCCTCTGAACCTGTCATAAATATGATTTTTATTCTCGATGGCCAAGCCTGAATTTAATATTTGCTTTTCGGGAACGCCTGACTTTTTTAAATAGACGCTTAACGCATCCCATGAGACAGGACTGTAACCAAGCATAAAATTTTCGATATCGTGTTCGTTTAAATTTCTGCGTTTCATGTAAGCTTGTGCGGCTGTGCCTTGAGGAGATTTTAAATTATTCTTGAAAAATTCCGCCGCCATTTCTGCAACGTCATATAAACTTTTTGCGCCCTTGTCCTTCTTTGAAAAAGAATAATTTATTCCGGCGCGCTTTGCTAAAAATTCTAACGCTTCGCGAAATTCAAGCCCTTCTGTTCTCATTACAAACGAAAAAATATTACCGCCCTTATGACAGCCGAAACAATAATAACTCTGAGTGTCCGGAAAAACATGAAAAGAAGGAGTTTTTTCACTATGGAACGGGCATAAACCTTTATATGAATTTCCAGAGCGGATCAATCTCACTTTTTCGCCTATAATTTCGACTATATCTAATGAATTTTGAATTTGATTTACTAAATCGTTATTACTCGGCAAAATGATAATACCCCTCCGAAATTTTTTAGTTTGAAAGTTTGAAAGCCTTATAATAATATCACTTGAAAATTTTAGAGAGCTTTATTTAATTAGAGAGGTTGCTTATGAAAAAATTTTTATGCGCTGTAATCCTAATGTTGCTGTTAAATTTCCCTGCTGTTAGTTTTGGAAGTACTGAGCGCGACATTCAAAATTTAATTAACTTTTATATAAACAAATTCACGCCAGAAAAAGCAGAGATGATGGCTTCAGAATTACCGGACGAAAATAACGAATTTCACGACGTTTATATGAACTTAACCGGAATTGTTGTCGAAGATGTCAGGCTTGATAGTTTGTGCGTGAGAATGACCGGCGTAAAATTTAATTCACCTAAAGAATGGGCGAACGGCAAAGTCGAATTTGACCGCGCATTACAAATTTACGGTTACGGAAGAATTTTAGAGAACGACATAAACCAGGCATTAAAAGCAAAAACTTTCGGCAAAGAAGACGTGTGGCACGATATGTCTATAAAAATTACACCGGCAGGCTTACAAGGCAAAGGCTATTATCGAGTGAACACGGCTTTATTAGATTTTGACATTTTGATTGAGATTAAGAGCGGTTTAAAAGTTGTCGGCGGCAAAGAGATTTGGCTTGATAAACCGGCTGTAAAAATTAACAGGCTCGATGTTCCTGACGGAATTACTAAGAAGGCGCTTGCGGATATTCAACCGTTGTTAGATTTAAATCAGTATCCGGATTTGCCAATAAGATTAAATAAAATCGTTTTCAAAAACGGCGAAGCAATTTTATCAACAAAACGCGCACCAGAAATTTTAACGGACGGATATAAATATAATTACACGAAATAATTTTCAAGAGATATTTTTTAAGAGATATTTTAAAAATGAATGAACAAAGACGTTTTGCATGGGTTATAGTTTCAGCGTTATTACAAGGAATTTTACTAGCTGTTTATGCTTTGGCGCGTTATGAATTTGTATCGTACATGCCTGTAAGTTTAATAGTGCTTTTGCCGTTTACTTTTTGGCTTACGCAGGAGCATTGGGGACGGCGTTTAAATAATTTTATGATTGGCTTAACGATAGTTTTGCTAATTTTTTATTTATATCGTTTATGGTCATTGAACACGCCGGACGGAATTTTTTATCTTGAAAATTCTCAGCGTTCGGATTTAGTGAGAATAAGTATCGCTGTATTTTTACTAATTCCGTTTTTCCAGTGCCGAATTGTTTCATGGAGCTGGCGAATGCCGTACTCTGATATATTTTTTCAGCTTTGTCGAAATCTGTTTTTATTATTTCAAGCTTCAATCGTAATCGCTGTATTTTGGGGAATGTTAATAACGGCGGGCTTATTATTTGACATAGTAGGTTTAGAGATAGTGCCGTTTGTAATTTTAAATCCGTTTGTCGCAGTTCCTTTAACGAGTTTAATAATTGCAATTTCAATTTCCGTAGCAATAAGACATCCCGGAATAGATTCTCTTGGCCGTTGGTTATTATCAGTTTTAGCGTGGCTGTTGCCGTTTTTCTCGTTTATGTCTTTAATTTTCATGGCGTGTCTGCCGTTTTCCGGATTAAAAATGTTATGGAACACTGGCCAAGCGAGTACGTTAATGCTTTTATTGCAATTCGGAACGATAATTTTAGCGAATGCGGCATGGCTTGACGGTAGCAAAAACACTTTCACGAATAAATATATAAATTTTGCGGCAGAAATTTCGTTATTATGTTTACCCGTATATTTTGGAATGTGTATTTATTCGGTCGGTCTAAGAATTGAACAATACGGCCTCTCAGTTGACAGAATACAAGCTATGTTTTTAGTCGTTGTTACTGGAGTATGGGGAATGGGTTATGCTGGGGCTGTTTTATTAAGAGTATGGCCTTCAGCGATTGGGAAAGTTAATATCGCTTCTGTTTTGATAATGGCTGTAATTGTTGCGGCGATGAACTCACCATTGCTTGACCCTTACAAATTAGCGGCATTAAACCAAGCGGAAAGACTTTCGACGGGCGAGATTGAACCGGAAAGTTTTGATTATATTTATGCACGATTTAATTTAGGCCGTTACGGTAATGCGATGCTTAAAAAACTTGAACAGGACGAAAATTTATACAAAGGCGAAATCAAACGAGGCATAACTTCTGCGATGTCAGTTGACCCCAAAGAGTACCGCAATTATCTTGAATATGGTGTACCGCCAATCATGAGACGCACGAGAATTATTGATGCGGCTGAGATTTATCCTGAAGGAATGATTTTAAGCGACACGTTCAAAAAATATTTTTTGGAACACTGGTCGGAAAATCTAAAATTTTTAAAAAATGTCAGTCGTCCTGGCGATTTAGCGTTTATATTAGCTGATTTTGAAATTGAGAAAAATAACATAACGGCTTTAACAGAAAATACAGGAATTATTTTCAGCGTTAGCGGTGACGTTATTGAACGCAGGGGTGAATTTTCTGGAGTATTTGATTTAAAGAATATAATTTCGTTAGATATAAATATTATTGAGCCGACGTTTAAGGATTTAAAAATCAACGGTGAAAATATAAGAATAACGCCGCTCGATTAAAAAATTTTTAAAAATATTTCAGGAGAGCAAACGCAAAAATTGTTCTCCTGATTTTTTATTGCGCAAAATTATTTTCGGCCAAGAATTTTTTTAACGATTTTTAATAATCCGGTCTTCGTTAAAAATATATACGTTAAATCACTAAAGTGAACAGGACAAATATAATGCATTAACGCACTGAAAAAATTTGTCTTGGAATAATCGCAGCACGTCCTGATAAATTTAAAGTCGTGAGCGTAAAATCTTGATAATTTATAAAAACCTTTTCTAAAATCACCGTTTAAAGTTCCGGAGGAATAGTGAGTTAAATCTATATCACAGGCAAAAACTTTATTGTTATTTTTACGGGCGTTCAAACACCTTTCAACAGAGTATAAATGCCAGTTATCACACAAAATCTCGTTAAAAGGATTGTTTAAAAAATTTTGCGTATAACCTCCAAAAAAACATTCATCAATAACGTCAAGCGCAATCATTTGATTTTTATCAATTCTATAATCGCCGGATATATCAGATTTTTTAAACTCATTATATAAACCTCTGATATTTGTAAAAACTCCGGGCTTGTCAATTTTCACACCGGCAACGCCTAAAATATCGTTACTGCCAATCTTATTAAGATAGCTTAAAAATTTTTCGAGCGTATCTTTTTGATTTAATAAAATATCCTGGTGCGAGTAAATTATAAATTTTGTGTCAACATTTTTCGTAGCCTGATTATAAGCCTGAGCACATGATTTAAAATTTGAATTACCTGTGTTATCAAGAGCAATGATTTTAAATTTGCAAGTCTGATTTTTAAGAGTGTCAAGGAATTTTTCATAAACATTTAATTTGTTATAACAACATATAATCGTAACATCGCACATAATTTTAGCCTCCTGTTTTTATTGCGTTAATTTTAAATTCGCGTCTTCCCATTCTGAATATAAAACGTTTAAAATTTTCTCAGTGTTTTTGCGTTCAATCATAAGAGCTTGAATTTCGGATGAGTTATTTAAAAAATTTGGGTCGCATAATTTTTTATCAATGTCAGAGATTTTCGCTTCGCATTCTGTAATTTTGTTCTCAAGTTCGGTGATTTGCTTTTTTAAAATTTTCGTTTCGGGCGAAATTAAGGGTTTTGATTTTTTAGCAGACGATATCTTTTTAGCTGAAACGTCCGTTTTCTCGTTCGCATTAAAAAATTCTTCGCGCTTCTCCAAAAAGTAAGAGTAATTCCCTGCGTAATCGTATAAAATTCCGTCGCGAATTTCTAAAACTCTTTCAGCTAAATTATCTAAAAAATGCCGGTCGTGCGAAACAATTAACAAAGTTCCTTGATATTTTAATAATGCACGTTCAACAATTTCGCGCGTCGATTGGTCTAAATGGTTTGTCGGTTCGTCCAAAATTAAAAAATTAGTCTCGGCTAACATCAATTTATATAATGACAATCTAGCTTTCTCACCGCCGGATAAAATGCTGATAGGTTTGAAAATATCATCGCCCGAAAATAAAAATGCTCCTAATAAATTTCTGCGTTGAGGCTCGTTTAATTTTGAATTAACGCTTTTTGCTTCATCCCAAACAGTATTTTTATAATTAAGATTTTTAGTATTGTCCTGTGAAAAATATGCCGCTTTGACGTTATGACCGTATTTTATAATTCCAGCGTCCGGATTTTCATTCAAGCTTATTAAACGCAATAACGTCGATTTTCCAGCCCCGTTCACTCCAACTAACGCAACGCGTTCGCCCCTGTTTAAGACAAAATTAACATCGTGAAAAATATTTACGCCGTCGTAATTTTTAGCAAGTTTTTCAACTTTCAAAACTTCAAGTCCGCTCGCCGGAGCTTCGGGAATATCAAGTTTTAAACTTTTTTCGCGGCCAGTTAAATTTAATTCAAGCTTTTTGATTTTCTCAAGTTGTTTAATTCTGCTTTGAACTTGTGCGGCCTTTGTAGCTTTGTATCTGAAACGGGTAATAAAGCTTTCAATTTTTTGAATTTTATTCTGTTGAGCGGTTATATTCTTTTCGAGAATTTCGGTGTTCTTCTCTTTGACAATCAAATAATTTTCATAATCATACGGGTAAAAAATAATTTTGCCGTTATCAATATCAACAATGCTCGTCGCAATATTATCTAAAAATCTCCGGTCGTGCGAAATTGCTATGACACCGCCTTTGAAATTCATCAGCCAATTTTCAAGCCATTCCATACTCTCCGTATCTAAATGGTTTGTCGGCTCATCAAGCAATAAAAAATTATGCGGACTGACCAAAATTGCAGCGAGTGCAATTCTCATTTTCCAACCGCCTGAAAATTCATCGCAGCTTTTTAATTCATCGCCCTTCACAAAACCTAAGCCGTGTAAAACTTTTAAGCAAATCGCTTCAAATTCAAAACCGCCTGCATTTTCAAACATGCGTTCTAATTTTGAATGTTGCGTTAATAAATTTTCAAGTTCAGGATTTTTATTGTCATTGAGATTTTCAAAGCTTGATAATTTATGCTCGACAGTCCTTAATTTATTTTCGATTTCAAGAATGCCCGCACGAGATTTTAAATACTCAAGCAAATTTACAGGCTCAAGCTCCTTCATCAAGTCTTGCGGCAAATATCCTATATCTAAATTTTTTGAACGCGAAATCTCAATACTGGAATTATAAAAATCATTTTCGCCGGCAATTATTTTTAAGAGAGTTGTTTTTCCAGTTCCGTTATTACCGACAATTCCGAGACGCGCATTATCTGGAATTTGAATAGCAGCGTTTTTAAAAATAATTCTTTCGCCGAACGATAAATTTAAATTTTTAATATCAATCAAAATCAGCTTCACCTATGAAAATTTTAACATGCATAATTTAAAATTTTACGCCTTAAAAAATTTAACACTTTGTTTCAAAATCGATATGCTGAAAAATTTTGCGGCTGTTAAATTTATAAAAGCTTTTTTGTAGTGGTAAACGTAGTTGCAAAAAATAACAGCCCCCTTCGTGTAAAAGAGCTGTTAAATTTTTAATCATTATAGCAAAATTATTTTCGCAAATTATTTTTGAGGCGGCGTTATTCCTTGCGGGTATGCTGGCAACGGAGGCGTTACGTCTGAAAGTCCTTCCATGCCGCTCGTAATTAAACCGTCTAAAGTATTTCCGCGCCAAGTTTTTATATAATCATCAGCTTTCGCACCCGTGTAACCTAAAAATCTTACGTGATATTTTTTCAACATGGCTTGAAATTCTGCATTTTGGCCTGCTTTTTCATAAGCATCGCTCAAAGTTTTTATAAGTTCCGGATTTACATCGTCTTTTATAAAAATCCCGTAAAACGCTCCCCAAGGTAAATATTTAAAAAATCCTGGATAATCTACAATTATGCTCGGCACTTCAGGAATATCCGGATCAGGTTCAGGCGCAATGACACATAAAAAACTGATGTTACCTTTTTGATATTCACCTATTGCGTGCTGCAATAAACATATTGAACATTCTACTTCGCCGCTCTCAAATTTACTTGTTCAAATTCCGCGCCCGTTACGTCTTTCAAAAATGCGCACAACGCCCAACCAGTACTCCCAAGTCCGGTAACAGCACATTTAATTTGTCTTGGGTGAGCTTTTGCGTCCTCGATTAAACCAGTCAAAGTCGTATATTTTGAACCTGGTCTAACGATAATTCCTGTTGTTAATTCGCCAATTAAATATATGCTTTTAAATTTTTCGTAACTCAAAGGGCTTAAACCGATTTTGTCATGCAAAGCCGCGTGTTCAGAACCCATTAAAATTGTATAGCCGTCTGATTTTGATTCGTAAACATAACGCATTCCGATTGCACCAGATTGACCGGCTATGTTAGTGATATTTATCGGCTGTCCTAATTCTTTTGCGGCAATCTCAGTTACAGCACGGCACAAAACATCTGTTGCACCGCCCTTACTCATTTGAACGATACCCGTAATTTCGTGTTCAGGATAACCGGATTTTTTAGGAGCTTGAGCTTTATTATCGGGTTTGCTTTCAGGTTTAGGGGTTGGGTTTGTTGACGGAGCTTTTTTATCGGAAGGGGTATCAATTTTTTGAGCGACGTTTTGATTTTTGTTGTCATTAGGTTTAGCAAAGAAGTTATTAAAATTTCCGCCGCGCCACTTAATTAAATAATCTTGAGCTTCAACGCTTGTTAATCCCAAAAATTTAACGTTATTTTTTTCGAGAGTGTTTTTAATTTTTGACGCTTCCGCAGCATTTTTAAAGGCTTCGGCCAATTTGTTTTTAATTTCGTCGGGCGTACCGTTTTTAACGTAAACACCATAAATAACGCCTTTTGAGAAATAATTAAATTTTTCGGGCGATGATTGTAAAATTTGCATCGACATATAGCCTTCAATAGGAATTATAAAAACACCTTCAGTTGCTTCACCAGTTAAAAATATACATTCAAAATCGTCATAATTTATAGCGTTTAAATTATTGGATTTTTCATCAACATTATTGCGCTCAATGCCCACGAAAAAAGTATAACCGTCAGCAGGCGATGAATTTAAATATTTTAAAGCCGCTGAATTTAAATTATTATCAAACGTCCAAACGCTTACAGGCTGTTCAAAAACTTTTTCAAGCCCTAAAATAAGTTCACGCGCAAAAAAATTATCTTCTCCGTTTTCGTCAAGTTGAACAACGCCCGTTACTTCATGTTCCGGAAAAGCAGCGAGCGCCGTTAAATTAGTATTTAATAAAAACATTGACAACACCGACACGCATATTAAAAAATGTTTACGTAATCTCATTTCAAAAACCCGCCTCTTAAATAAAAAATTTTTTTAGAATTGTATTTGAAAAATTTTAACATGTTCGATTGAAAATATCGTTGAAGCGTTCATTTTTTGATTGGCAATATTTAAAAATTCCTCCAAGTCCTAAAACCCAGAGGAATTGAATTAAAAAATTATTAAATTATTCGGCGTTAAAAAATTTTATATAGTCCCAATCGTCAACAGCTTGCTTAAATGAGAATATTTCCGGCCAGCTAAAAACATGTGGCGCACCTATTCCGTTAGAGACTGGATTTTTGATATTGAGCTTTACGGCTGATTTAACGTCTGGATAATCTTTATAAGTGAACAAAACTTTGTGCTTATAAGGTAATTCATCAAATTGTTTTACGATTTCGGGGCTTGAGTATTCACCGTCTGTCATCATTATGAATAAATTATCGAAGTCGATACGTTTTGAGCGTTCATACCATTTTGCAACGGCCTCGTCAAAATTTTGATAGTGCATAAAGTAAACTTTTATATCGTCCAAAATTCCGACTGGAAAATTTTTATCGTTTTCAAAATCCTGTACAACAGGCAATGATAAATAACGCTTTAAATCAGCACAGAATTTTACAAAGTCGCCAGCTGTGAAATATAAATTAACTGTTGGTGAATTAAATTTTAAACCTAATTCGTGCAACAACAAAGCTCCTGTGCAGTCTTTAGATATTACGGAAAAATTTTTGTTGGTAAGTTGTTTACTTTTGTTTCTTACATTTGCGCTACGGATAAATCTGCGGAACTTGTTCCAAACTCTGAGGGCTATCATGATTTTGTAAACCCTCTTTTGTTAAGAAGACGTATAGAATTTTTAGAAATAGTATACGCTACTGCGAACTGCGAACTGCGAACTGCGAACTGCGAACTGCGAACTATTATGTGCAAATTGCCGCACTTTTGTCAACCTCCTTATTGCTGAAAATATCGTGTAAATTTTTAAATTCGTTTGTTGCAATACACGCCGTTGAATATTAGCATATCCTTTCTAAAAAATAATCGGAGTTGAAATTTTATGCGAATAATTATTACTGGTCTCACAAGTTATATAGGCAATGCGTTAAAAAATTATTTATCGGCTTGGCCGGAATTTGAAATAAAATGCGTAAGCTTACGTGAAGATTTAAGCGCGCTCGATTTTAAGGGTTACGATGTAATTTTTCATGCGGCCGGAATTGCTCACGATAACGCTAAAAAAATCGCTGGCGATAAAAATAATTTGTATTACGAAATTAACACAGACTTGACTTTTAAAACGGCTCTTAAAGCTAAAAACGAAGGCGTTAAACAATTTATATTTATGAGTTCGGCGATTATATATGGAAATTCTGCACCAATCGGTGAAAATAAAATCATTACAACAAATACTCAGCCAGCTCCGCAAAGTGATTACGCTGAAAGTAAGTTACAGGCCGAAAATAAATTATTAACTCTCCAAAATGATGACAGCTTTAAAATTTGTATCATACGCGCTCCAATGGTTTACGGGCAAAATTCAAAGGGCAATTATAAATTATTGTCGCGCCTCGCTAAATTAACTCCTCTATTTCCCAAAATAAATAATTCGCGCTCGATGATTTATATAAAAAATTTATGTGAGTTCGTCCACTTGATGATTTTAAATAACGAACAGGGAATTTTTTGGCCGCAAAATTCTGATTACGTCTGTACAGCTAATTTAGTTCAGGCAATCGCAAAAACACACAACCGCAAAATATTTTTAATTCCGGGCTTTAAATTTATATTAAAAATTTTGGCCAGGTTCACCCCGTTAATCAATAAAGCGTTTGGAAGTCTGGCCTATGATAAAAATTTAAGCGAATATAAATTCAATTACAATCTCGTGAATTTTGAGGACAGCATTAAAGAGAGCGAAAGCGTTTGATTATTAAATTACGTCCTTAAAAATTTTGTCGTAATCATGAACGAACGCATTATTATATTTTTCGAGACAATTCGCGCTCATTGTAAATAATTTTTCGGGCGTTAAGGCTAAAATTTTCTCAACAGTCTCATCTAAATTTTCAGGATTTATATTTATGCCTAAGTCGTCATCTTCAACCATTGAGCGCATATCGCCTAAAGAATTATTCACAAACGGTAAACCCGAACGAATATATTCAACAGCTTTTAATGGCATAGTCGAATTTATCTCGCTTTTCGGAGTGCATAACCCTAAATCGCAGATTGAATATATTTTATTCTTCATTGCCGTGTCAAAAATTACACCGTGGCAAGTGCGCTTATAAAATCATCAAGACCATTTCCAGCGCCGATGAAGTGTATATAAATTTTTTTGTGTTTGGCTAATTTAGAAAGCAACTTAACCGCTAAATCAGTATCAACAATGTAATTCACATTGCCTAAATGACAGAACGTTATTTTATCCGCGATATCAAATTCGTGTTTAGGCAATTCTTCAACTTTAGCTGCGTCCGGTGAAGGGAATAAAATTTTCGTGTTTAAATTCGGGTGTGTAGTCTTTAAAAAATCTTCACAGGCTTTCGACACGCAAACTACTAAATCGGCTTCGGCAATATAATTTTCGCGCAAACCTTTCCATAATTTAAACGGCAGCGCAAATAATTTACTGTTTTTCAATTTAGGCATACTCTCAGGCCATGAGTCATACATATCAAAAATCACGCGCGTGTTTTTAAAATTGCGTTTAAATTTAATAATTTCGCGTATCAAAATATTTGGCGGAAACATGCAATAAATTACGTCCGGCATCTTTTCGCACAAAATTTTATAAACACCCTTTGCAAATGCGTAATGCGAATATAATCTTGTGAAAGACATATTTTTTTTGTAAGCCGGAACGTGAATTAAAATTGTTCTGTCATCTTGAATAATAGAAGCTTTGCCGCTGAAGTGATTATAATCAGGGATTAAATAGCTGGTATCAAAATTTTTAGAGCTGAAATAAATTAAAATACCCTTCATTCTGATTGCGTAATAATCAAAACAGCTAACACACACACATTTTTTGCTCATGTTTTAAGAATTTCCCCCTGTGACGAAATCGCGGTAACGTTTAAAAAATTTTCGCCTGCGCTCATCAAGTTTATTAGCCTGATAATTTTTAGCGTGATTAAAATTTTGTTCAGCCTGTAATTTTAAATCTTCGGCCATGAAATTTTTAATAACTCTAACTAAATCATTAACATCGCCGCGCTTGAAAATACAATTTGAATTTACGAGTTCAGGATTTCCGCCGGTACTTGAAGCAATAACGGGACATGCGCGGCTTAAAGCTTCGACAACAGCTCTCGATAAACCTTCCTGCATACTTGGCTGAATGTAAACATCAATGCTGTCAAGCCATTTAAAAACCTCTTCATGAGTTAATTCGCCGTTAAAAATCACTTTGTCGGTTAAATTATATTTTTGCGCCTGAGCTTTTAAAAATTCATCATTGCCGCCGCCGGTTAATTCGTATCTGATATTAAATTCATCGCGTAATCTGTCCATAGCCTGAATAAAAAAGTGTTGGCCTTTAGCTTTGTTACCGATACCGCCAGTTGTGCCGAAGACTATTTGATTTTGAGCTGACATGTTTTGAATTTTAACTAATCTATTTTTTAAAGCGTCTTCATCTATCTCATTTAACACAACGTCTGAAGCAAATTCTGAAATTCCGTTCGTAGGATATTTAGCTTGCAGCCATTTTTCCGTAACGTATAACACAAAAGCGGCGTTCTTAATAACTTTGCGTGAATTTAATTCCATAATCGGGGCTAAAAATTTTCCGAGCAAACTATAATTCCAGTATTCGTCCCATGCATAACCAGCCGCTTCTGCAAAATAAGGTTTATTCATTTTTAAAGCAATCCCAGCCGCCATGACAGCAATAACTCCGCCGCGAACGAATATTAAATTTTTATCGCGCATATTTTCAGCAAGACGTTTTTTATGTTTAAGATATTGCGTTAAAAAGATTTTCGGGTTGCTTAAATTTGGAAACTCAAGAATTTTTACAGCCGGCAAATTTAAAACTTCCTGATGAGCTTTTTCAGCCGTAGTATTTAAATTATAAACGCGCGTCGCAACAGTCAATTCGTCGCAAACTTCTAAATAACGCGCGAATAAATCATTTGTCATTGTCGTACTGCAATAACTCCCGTTAATGTCTTTATAAAGCGGTAAATAATGGCAAAAAATACCTTTAATCAAATTTCTAATCACCCATTTCTAGTTTTAAATAATAAGAATTTTAACAGCTCCAACGTCAAAAATTACCGGCATTCAAAAATAAGCTCTTTCATGAAAATTTCACATGATATGAATATAATCAATCACGAAAAATCTTAAAAATCATGTTAATTTTTCAGGGAGGAATTTTTAAAAGGAATGCGCAAAATTGTTTTAACACTCGTAATTTTTATGACAACGCAAAATTTTTCAGCTTACGCTCAAGATTTAAATAATAATAATAATCAAAGCTTGCAAGGGTTATCCGTTCAGGAATGCATAATACTGGCTCTAAATAATCACCCGTCCTTGAGAAAAGCTAAAGGCTCAATCAGAGACGCAAAAGCTCAACTCGAACAAATCCGCGTTTCAAACCGTATGACTTTAAATTTAACAGGCTCGTTACGATATGACGGCGATTATCAGGATTTTGACGAGAATTATCATTCTGAAGGTTTGACGATGACCGCGACTAAACTTTTATATGACACAGGACGCAATAAACTACAGCAGGAAATTAAAAATCAAACACTTAGCGGAACTCTTCAAACTGAACAACAAACGAGAATTACTGTCGCCGCTGCCGCTAAACGTGCTTATTATGATTTAGTGTTAAAAGTTTTAAATTTAGATGTCGAACGCGAAAAATTAGCTAATCTTGAAAAACATTTAGAAAATGCCCGCGGCCTCTATGAAGTTGGTAACAGTGCTTTAATCGAAGTTACTAAAGCTCAATCAGACGTAGCAAGCGCAAAAGTTTCGATGTTAAAAGCTGAAAACGATATTTTAATCTCACAAGAGGCGTTACGTGTTGCAATGGGTGTTAATGCTGAAAATGTTTTTAATATCACTCTGTCAACAAAATTATTATTGCCTTCGTCTGTTGATGGTGTTGATGATTTAATTCAAGACGCTTTAAACGACAGACCGGACTATAAAAAATTACTGCACGACGAAAAATCTAATCAGCTCTCAATCACTAACGCGGCTCGTACAAGTTCACCGACTATTAACGGCTCAATCGGGAGTTCTGTCTCAAAACGTGAAGGCTCGTCATCAACAACTGATTATAATTTCGGAATTACTTTAAACATCCCTGTTGTTGACGGCGGAGCTAAAAAAGTTGCTTTAGAAAGTGCTTACGCTCAACTTGACCAGACTAACGCAGAAATTGACGCTCTAAAACAAGAGATTACTTACAGTGTTAGAAGTGCAGTGTTATCGCTTTCAAATGCTGTCGACCGAGTTAAATCGTCTGAAATCAGCGTTAAATATGCCGAAGAGAATTTAAAATTAGCTCAAGGCCGTTACGAAGTTGGTGTCGGCGACCCAATAGAATTAAGCGACGCTGTATCGGATTTAGCGACAGCGCGTTACACTTTTTACCAGGCATTGTATGACGCTCAAACAGCACGTGCCGATTTAGACGAAGCGTTAGGACATTTGCCAATCGAAATCGAAAACGCGGAGATGAATTAAAAAATGCCTTCAACGATTGATTTACACATTCATAGCGCAAATTCAGACGGTACAGATACGCCGGAAGAGTTATTGAATAAAATTCGCCTGGCCGGAATTAAAATATTTGCTTTGACTGACCATGACACTATTAACGGCGCGATGACTTTAAAAAATTTGGGCGTTAAAAATTTTGTTGCCGGAATTGAATTTTCATGCATCACTCAAAATAATCATAAATGCCATATTTTGGGCTTAGGTTATGACGAGAATAATAATGACTTTAAAAACGCTTTGAAGGCCGGTGAAGATTTAAGACACGAAAAATTTTTCAAACGGATTAAGTTTTTAAATGATACGTTCAATATAAAATTCAGCGATGACGAAATTGAAGACTTATTAAAAATTCCTTCAGTCGGTAAACCGCATTTAGGTAATTTAATCGTCAAAAAGGGTTATGCTAAAACAAGAGTTGAGGCTATCGAAAATATTATCGACAAAGCTAAAACAGGTAATGACAAAATAAGCGCGGAACTTGCAATCAAATCAATTTTATCAGCCGGCGGTATTGCAATTTGGGCGCACCCTTTAGGCGGTGAACGTGAAAAAGAATTGCCGCAAGAATTATTTTTAAAAATCTTGGCCGAATTGAAAAATTACGGATTAAACGGCCTCGAATGTTATTACTCAAAATATAAATTCACTCAAACAGAATGGCTCGATGATGTTGCAAAATCTGAAGGGCTTTTAATTTCAGGCGGTAGCGATTATCACGGTGCTAATAAGCATATTCCGTTGGGGCGTTTAAATTCTGATGATGAAATAATTGCGCCTGAGCTTTTGACGGTGTTGAATAGATTAAAATTTGAAAGGAGTTAATTTAAAAAGATGCCTGGTTTGAAAAAATTATTTATCTTGCTTTTAATATGTGCGGCTGGATTTGGAGTTTATTATTTTCTATTTCGTGAAGAGCCTGTTAATTATGGTCTCACGACTTCGGCAATCACGCGCGGCGATATAACTTCAACAGTAACGGCTACAGGAGAATTAAATGCTATCAGCGTCGTTGATATCGGAACTCAAGTTTCAGGGACGGTGCAGGAGATTTACGTTGATTTTAATTCACCGGTTAAAGCTGGACAGTTAATCGCTTTGATTGACCCTTCTGTATTGCAGTTAACGCTAAACGAATCTGAAGCTACGCTAGCAGTTTATGAAGCCGGTGTAAAAAGCGCGCAAGCCTCGTTAATCGATGCTGAAAGACAATATAAACGCAACAAAGAATTATTCGAGAAAAATTTAATCGCACGCAGTACTGTTGATACAAGCGAGACAGACGTAATGTTAAAACGCGCGGCGTTACAGGAAGCTAAATCACGTGTTACTCAAAGCAAAGCCGCCGTCGCAAGAGCAAAAACTAATTTAAATTACACTCGTATTACTTCGCCGGTTAACGGTGTTGTAATTGACAGACAGGTCGACGCAGGACAGACAGTGGCCGCAAGTTATCAAACCCCGACGTTATTTCAAATCGCTGAAGATTTAACGAGAATGCAAATCGAAACCAAAGTTGATGAGGCTGATATCGGAGCAGTTGCTGAAGGTCAAAACGTAACATTCAGGGTTGACGCATTTCCGGAAGAGATTTTTGAAGGCAAAGTCGTTCAGGTTAGAATTGCGCCTACGACTTCGGACAACGTTGTAACTTACACTGTAATAATTCACGTTGATAACCCCGAATTAAAATTAAAACCAGGCATGACCGCTAACGTATCGATTGAGACAGCTAAAGCCGAAAACGTTTTAAGAATACCCGTCGCAGCATTGAGATTTACGCCGCCGGAAGATTTATTAGCAACAATTTCGTATGATGTCAGTGTAATCACCGGCAAAAAATCTTTAAATTCGGGTATAGTTTGGCCGGCGCATGATGATTTTTTAATGCCTCCTGTATTAGTCGAGACGGGAATAACTGATAACAGGTGGGTAGAATTAAAATCAGATAAGGGAAGCGCAAACAGACCACCAAGACCAAACGGACAAGGCAGACCGGAAAATTTAAATGCTGATAATCAACGTCCGCAAAATTTAAATTCAAATTCAAACGGAAGTATTTTGCGTGAAGGGATGGGCTTAGTTATAAATGCACAGGCCGGAACTTCAACTAGAAAGAGCGGCGGATTATTCGGAGCATCACGCGGCGGAAGAGGGCCGAGATAAAAAATGCCAATCATAAAAATTAAAGACCTAGTAAAAATTTATAAGACCGGCGATATTGAGTTACGTGCGTTAAATAATATTACGTTCAGCGTTGAGCACGGTGAATTTGTTTGTGTAATGGGGCCGTCCGGTTCCGGAAAATCTACGATGATGAATATTCTCGGCTGTCTTGATGTCGCTACTTCCGGAACGTATGAATTAGACGGTGTAGACGTTAAAAATCAAACCCGTGCTGGATTAGCTGACATTCGCAACCGTGAGCTTGGCTTTGTCTTTCAGGGTTTTAATTTATTGCCGAGAGTTGACGCTGTTGAGAATGTTGAATTACCTTTGTTATATCGCGGCGTAAAAAGTTCAGAAAGGCGTAAAGCGGCGATTAAAGCTCTTGAGCGTGTCGGATTGGGAGGCCGTTTACATCATAGACCTTCACAAATGAGCGGAGGCCAGCAGCAAAGAGTAGCAATAGCGCGCGCAATAGTTGGAAACGCTCCGGTTATATTAGCTGATGAGCCAACGGGAAATTTAGACACAAAAACGACCGTTGAAATTATGAATATCTTTACGGATTTGCATAAACAAGGCATTACGATAATTCTTGTAACTCATGAGCCTGATATAGCAACCTGGAGTCAACGTGTTTTAAGATTTCGCGACGGTGAGTTAATAGCAGATGAGGCCGCGCCGTCGGGAGTTCAATCAGATAACGAGATAAAACCTCAAGATTAAAAATTTTTGGGCGATTGGATTATATTTTTATATATAGCATTCGCCCTTTTAAATTAAGCTAGTCCGTTTAATTCGAGTAAGTTTTTATCATTTAATAACGTTCGCAAATCTCCAGCCGCTGAAAATACACCGTGATTTAAAATTATCGCCTGCGTACAAATTTCTAATGTCATATCTAAATCATGCGTTGCTAATAAAATCGCTTTGTCCATGTCACGCAAAATATTTATTAAACGTTTTCGCGCTCGTAAATCTAATGAGGCTGTCGGTTCGTCAAGTAATATCAAGTCCGGTTCATTTATCAAAATTCCGGCTAACGAAACTATTTTTTTCTCACCGCCTGATAATTTATGAGGAACGCGATTTTTTAAGTGTTCGATTTCTAATTCTTTTAAAATTTTTTCAGCGCGTTCGTGAGCTTGATTTATATTTACTCCGTCAGCTATTAAATTAAACGCAACGTCCTCGATTACGCTTGGCATTAAAATTTGGTCGTCTGCGTCCTGTAAAATTAAGCCCGAACTTCCATTTAAAATTATTTCGCCCGATTGAATTTTTAACGCACCGGCAATTTGTAATAACAGCGTTGATTTTCCAGAACCGTTAGACCCGATTAACGCAACTTTTTCGCCGTGAGATATTTTTAGCGAAACGCCTTTTAATGCTTCGTTACCGTCCGGATATTTATATTTTAAATTTTTAATTTCAAGCAGCATTTAAAAAAATTAACACTCCTCCATAAATCATAAATATTAAAATATAAATTAAATCACGCTTTTTAAATTTATCAGTAAATTCTTGATTGAAACCATTAAAACCGCCGCGCATTCCGATAACTTGATAAACACGCTCCGCGCGTTCAGAACTTCTTAATAATCCGGACGCAATTAAATACGCTATCACTTTAAATTTTAAAAGCCCGTGTAAATTTTTAGCCCGTAACTTAATCGAAATTAACGCCGCTGTAAATCGTTCGTGCATTATAAAAATTCCCCGTACGGTCATAATTATTAACACACGCATTTTTGAAGGCATAAAAGGAATGTTCAAGCCGGTGTTTAGCAAAATTATAAATATCAAATTCATTCGTATGATTATCAAAAGCGCAAATCTAAAACCTTCTTTTAAATCCGGCCATGTAATTATTATCATGAACGCTACAAATAAATTTATTAAATTCAAGCGCACAAGCTTTTTTAAAATTACGGCTTTACGAATAATTAAGAGTATTGGTAATATCGACGCGGCTATTAAAGCTCTTGGGGCTGTCAAAAACGAGATAATACACGCTGAAATTATTAGACAGATTTTTAACGCTCCGCTCCTGAAATCAAAAATTATTTCGTCGGGGAGTTCATGTAATTTGAAATTTTCGCGCTCAAAATTTTCACACGGCATTACTTTTTTAAAAATTCCGGTGCGGTCTTTTTGAGCCATAAAATTAAAAACATGTTAATTAAGCCCTCGATTAACGCTAACGGAATATGTGCAAGCATTATAATTTTCGCCGTGCTTAAAAAATTCTCGTCAGTCGTGTATAAAAATATACTCAACATTAACGCTCCCATTAAAACAGCTAAAGCTCCGGCTATGAATGAAATCGTACTCGTAAAAATTTTGCTGCCGCTGTTCCTAATCATATTGCCGAAAATCAAATACACAACTAATCCGGGCAAAGCCATATCGCAAACATTTACGCCCAAGACTATAAGACCGCCAAACTGGAATAATAACGCCTGCAATAATAAAGCGACAAATACTCCTGGAAATATTGACCAGCCTAAAATTATCCCTGACGGCGCAATTAACGTTAAATGTGTTGAGGCCGCTCCTATTCTGATATTTACGAGTGATGCTAAAAAGAATGCTGATGATAATAAAGCTACGCGCACTAATTTTTCAGGCTCAGTCTTTTTTAAACCAACAGCAACTCCAGCCGCACTCACAGCCCAACCGGTTATTAACGCCGCGCCTGATAAAACACCCTCACTAATATGCATTTTGATTTTTGCTCCTGAATTTTAAAAATAAGCAGACGTTAAAAATCAAACTCACTCCCAAAATTGCGCGTATAGCTAATTCAAACGGAGTGATTATTTTTTCGTTAATGTTTTGAGAATTATATTGCGTTTGATTTTCAGAAAGTGTTTTTATATCGATTTCCGCTGTGCATTGATGACCTTCGCCGTCTTTAACGATAACGCGCCAAATTCCCGGAGTATCTGCTACAAACGCGACACGACCATTTTCATCAGTACGGCCGCTTTGATAAGCAAATTTATTATCGTTAGGAGAGAATGTTTTAAACTCGCAATAACTCATTCTTTCGCCGGTCGAATAAAAAAACTCAAGGGGTATAGCCTCGAATTTTGATTTTACATAGCCTACCCCATGAGCAAATAATATTTCAGGTGTTAATAAAAATATCGCTAAAAATATTGCCGCCAAAAATCTATTTAACATCGAACAACAAGAACGCGCGTAAATTTAAATGGTCATAATCGCCTTCAACGCCTGGTAAATTCCCTTGAGCCGCTCTAATTCCCCACCAGCCGGCAGACGTAATTTTTATGAAAGCTTCTCCGTTTTCAGCTTCGGTGTAATAAGCGTAAGTGTTTTCGTGTTCAGGTGCGAAACCGTCATAACTTGCCCAAACAGCTCCGGTGTAAGGTTGGCCGTTCAATAAAATTTTTACATTCATGTAATCGCCGACTTTTAAATCAGCAGGATTTGTAACGGGAATAATTTCTAACGGGTGGCCTAAAACTTGAGCGTAATTTTTATCATCTTTGGAAGTATTAAAAATCGCTTTTGCGTACTTATCATATTTATTAGCTGATAAAACTTTTAAGCCCTGTTTTTCGAGTTCTGTGCGTGAGCCGGTTTTGCCGCCTTCGTTTGTGATTGACCAAGTCTCGCCGTCTTTAATAGCAACTAACATAATCGAGCCGTCATCATTTTTAGGAGTAACCGTGAAATTTATGCACAAGTTCTCTTCGTCTGGAGTTAAAGCACTTTCGATGAGCTTGCCATTTTCAATAATACCGGCTTTGACGCGCGATAAAACTTCGACTTCTTCAGGAACAATAAATTTATGAGCCGACTGTACCGTTAATTCGACTGCTTTATCTTTTTCGAGGGTTGTTCCTGCTTTTGGCTTAATCGTTAATTCATGAGCGAACGCTGTAGAATTTAAAGCCAACGTAAAAATTAGAGCTAACGTTAAAAACTTTTTCATATTTAAAAATTCTCCTTAGTTAAAAAATTTTCAAAAATTTCAAACGCGCGTAATTTATCATATGAACACGAAATTTTGAACGATAAAATTTACAGCGAAGATATTTTTTAATATAATTCCATTGGTCAAAAAAATCCTTTCAAATTTTTCAAAATATCATTGATTTTTGCAACTACGTTTACAACTACAAAAAAGCTTTTATAAAATCAGACATCAAAAAATTTTTCAGCGTGTTAATTTTCAAACAAAGTGTTAAATTTTTTGGTCAGAGTTTTTTTAAAAAAATTTTTAATTTAATTCTATAGATTTTGCAAAATGATTTTTAAATTCTTAATCATGCTAAAATTTCAGGCTGTAATTTATCGAAATAAAACCCGCTGTTTTTTAAGGAGTGAAAATTTTTTCATGAGGGTTCATTTAATGGGTTTGGGCGGTGCTGGGATTAGTGCGCTTGCTAAATTATTAGCTTCAGCAGGCCACGAGGTTACGGGTTGTGATTTGTCGCCTAACCCTTATTATGAGAGCGAAAATATAAAATGTGAGCTTGGCCATTCAGAAGAACATATTAAAAAATATAATCCAGACGTTTTAATTTATACAAGTGCCGTTGACCAGAATTGCCCTGAATTAAAATTTGCGCGCGAAAAAAATATTGAGGTTATTCCGCGCGGTTTAGCCTTGAGTAAATTATTTAACGCTAAATCAGGCATAGGCATAGCAGGTGCGCACGGGAAAACTACAACAAGCTCAATGACAGGTTTAATATTTCTCAAAGCTAATTTATCACCAACTGTTTATATTGGCGCGAATGTCCCTGATTTTGGAAATACGAACGCTGTCGCTGGGGAGGGTGAATTTTTCATTGCAGAACTTGACGAGAGCGACGGTTCATTTGAATATTTCACACCGGCAACGACGATTATTACAAATGCTGACTGGGACCATGTTGACCATTTTCACACGCGCGATGATTTTATAAATGCTTTCACTAGATTTGCGGATGGCCGTAAAAATAATTCTCCGTTAATAATTTGTGCCGAAGACGAAGGAGCTAGCCTTGTAATCGAACGTTGTAATAAAAATCGCGGCAAAATAATTCGTTACGGTTTCGGCCAAAAATGGGAATGGGGCGCGGCTGAAATTGAACATCTTGACGGCGGCGGAAGTATCAGCAAAATTTTTCACGACGGCCAAGCAGTTGGATTTTTAAAATTGCGCGTTTCCGGAGAACATAATATATTAAATGCTCTTGCCTCGATTGCTGCTGCTCATGAAAATGGAATTGATTTTGAAAAATCAGCCAACATTTTAAAAGATTTTCACGGCTCGGAACGTCGTATGCAAATTAAAGGTGAAGTAAATAATATTCTCATAATCGATGATTATGCTCATCACCCTTCAGAGATGAAAGCAACGTTAAAAGCTATTCATGAAATTTATAAAGACAAGCGCGTTGTTTTAATTTATCAGCCTCACCGTTTTTCACGCACAGCACAATTTGCAAAAGATATCGCCGAAATCATGTGTGATAAAAATTTAGCGGCCAAGTCTTATTTAATGCCTGTCTATTCAGCTGGAGAACATGAGATTTCAAATTCAAGTTCTAACGAGATAATCAAAGCCAGTAATAATAAAATCGAACTCGTAAATTTTGACAACGCTGTTGAAATTTTGAAAAATGTAACGCTTCCGAATGATATTTTATTAACGATGGGAGCTGGCGACGTTTATAAAATCGGAGAGGAATTTTTAAGCTATAATTAAAAAATGTTAATGTCAGGATTGTTTTTCAATTTGGGTTTAAATTCTTCCAGTGTAATTCTTGAAAATCATCCGCTGAAAAATTATTGTACACTTGGGGCAGGCGGTAATGCTGAAATTTTTTGTGAGCCTTATAATATTGAGGACACTATAAAAATTTTTAAATATTCCGTTCAAAATTTGTTTAATATAAATATTTTAGGCGGAGGCAGCAATTTATTATTTTCCGACGGAATTATAAACGGTGTAAAATTAAATCAAATTACATGGCCTCTTACTAATAATAAATATTTAATTGAAGTCGAGGCCGGTTTTAAATTAGCAGACCTTTTAAAATTCACACATGAAAATAATTTCGGCGGCTTTGATTTTACGGTTGGCATTCCTGGAACAGTTGGAGGCGCGGTCGTTGGCAATGCTGGAACTGTTGACGTTGGAATATGTGAACTTGTTGAAGAGATTAAAACGATTGAGCCTGACGGAAATTTAAAAACATGGCACGCCGGAGAATTTAATTATTCATACAGGAAGAACGCATTGTTTGAAGATAATAAAGCACGTTTAATTTTGTCATGTGTTTTAAAATTGCGCGACGCTTTACCAGACGATAAAACCCAGCTTGAAAATTTTATTGCACGCCGTTCAAAGCAACCAAAGGGCAAGACTGCCGGCAGTACTTTTAAAAATCCTGTTAATGATAGTGCCGGTCGTTTGCTTGAAATTTCTGGTTGTAAAAATTTTTCAGAGGGCGGCGCGGTTGTTTCAGATAAGCACGCTAATTTTATTATTAACTCAAATAACGCAACTGCGACGGATATCATAAATTTAATTCAAAGATGCCGCGAACGTGTTTTTGAATTTACGAATGTAATGCTTGAGCCAGAAGTGAGAATTATAAAATAACATGGCCAAACGCGAATTTAGATTACGGGTAAAAATTTCGAGATTATGTTTAATCGCATTATTATTGGGCGGTATTATGCGTTTTGTAAATTACAAGAGCTGGTTTGCATTGAGTAATTATAAAGTTGACGCAGAAGCCCCGATTTTAGAGGAGCGTTTATGGAAATTTTTCCCTGAAGACTGCGTTAAATTTTGGCCTTATTTTATAAATGAAGCTAAGGGGTTATCAGAATTTCTGGAACGTGATTTACCGGTAAGCGTAAAAACAGAGATGCACGGTTTAGGGAATTTCACGACAAAAATTCGTTGGCTTGAAGCCTGGCTGAGTGTCGAATGGCGCGGCGAAATTTGGAATATCTCGCGTGACGGTAAGATGTGGGCTTTAAATCAAGAGGGCTTATCAGACAGCAAAAGCAGCATTCAAATAAATCCTGTCTGGAAAATTCCGGAGAATGCAAATCTTGACGGGAATGTAATTTTACAAGCCTCATCAATCGGAGTTTTTAAATCTCCAATTTCAACGGAAGTAATCGGCTCATTTATTGATGAATTTCGCGGTTGTGAATGGTTTGATAATGCTGACAGTGTAACTTGGGAGCGTCGGGCTGGTCTTGATTTATTTGTATTACGTGTAACGCATGGCCGGCAAAATTTTGAGATTTTAATTCAGCGTGAAAAATATGCCGGTCAGGATTTGGGCGCGATAATTGGTGAAGTCTTTAATAAACTTTTAACGGAAGGCGGCAGCCATATTATTGATGCTACATATGAAGGTAAAATTTTATTGCGTAAATTATGAAAATCTATTTTAAGAATAATTGACGAAAAATATTATTCAAGGTTATTATTGCGCATTAACGCTTCTAGCTTTATATCTTAAGGCGTGAAGTATACGAGATATATTATTATGATTGATTTTTTGATTAAATCATCGAGTTTGAAAGAGGGAATGAAACAAAATGCCGGGTAAATCTGATAACCTTCTAGTTGGTCTCAGTATCGGTACAAGCAAAACTACTATGATAGTTGCTGAACGCGATTCGCGATATCTTGACGGAGTGCATGTGATAGGCTTCGGCTATTCTCCTTCACGAGGTATTAACAAAGGAGTGATAAGCAACCATATTGCGGCGCGTCAGTCTGTAGAGAAGGCGTATCAAGATGCCCGAAGCATAACAGGTATCTCTCCTCGTCGTTTGAAAGATGTTGTCGTGGCATTCAATGCGATGGACGTTCAGACATCTTTAACAAATGGTCTTATAACTTTGGGAGGAATTGACAGTAAACCGGTTGAGGCAAGTGAGCTTGAACGTGTAATTGAGATTGCACGCAGTCATGTTGCTTTGCCTAATAACATGTATCCTTTGCATATGATACCTGTTAGATATGCAATTAACGGAGATGTTGTCGAAGAGCCTTTAAATATGAGCGGTTCCAGGCTTGAGATAGACATGCAGACTATAGCCGTGCCAAGAATACATGTTGAAAATATCAAGCGTTGTGTTGAGAAAGCCGGTTTACACGTAAAAGGCTTAGTCTTAAAACCTTTGGCTTCATCGTTAGGAGCTTTAACATCTGATGAGATGCGTGCCGGTTGTATATCAGTATGCATTGGCGGCGGCACGACTGGAATTGTTTTATACGAGGCAGGCCGGGCGATTGACATTATCAGCATTCCGATAGGCGGCGACCATATAACGAGTGATTTGTCTGCGGTCATGCAATTATCTTTACAAGAGGCTGAACATTTAAAGCGCAGAATTTTTGACCCAAGATTTACTGATGAGACATTAGCGCGTGAAGGTTACAACCTTGATTTAGCTTCTGAAGTTATTATTGACAGAGTTGAAGAGTTATTCAGCGAATATATAAAGGCCGAATTAAGCAAATACAATCCGCAATTATTTCCGGCTGGTGTTGTTTTATCTGGCGGTGTCTCGTTTATGGGCGGGCTTGATAAGATTTTAGCTGAAATTTTAAAAATGCCTGTTAGACGTGCAGACGAACCGATTTATAATATGCCGCCAAATTTAGACAACGCCGCTTTTGTGAGTTCAGCAGGAATTTTAAGATTTATGAGCGCGACGGAGGCAGACCCTTATTTATTTATGAGTGCTGATAAACCGTTACCAGGCGCGGACGCTAATAATAAGCAAGATAAAGACCGTGATAATAATTCTGATGACGACGAAAATAACAATGACGACAATTATCATGATGACAACGAAGAATATAATAACGATAGAGATAATAATCGCTATGATGATTATGGGGATTATGGAGAAGAATATGAAGACGAACGCCCGCGTCGTAGAGTTGGCGATTTTTTCAAGAAATTAGGCGAGCGTTTTCAAGACTTGTTTTAATATAAATTAAATTTTAAAAATCAGGAGGCCGGTTATAAAAATGAATCAAGACCAGTTATTTAAAATAACAGCAGATACTGAAAGCAAACAAAATGAGCTCATAGTCGTGTTTGGTGTAGGCGGCGGAAATGCTTTAAACCACATAATTGAAAGTGGTGTACAGGGCGTTGATTTTGTTGCGGCCAACACAGATGCGAGAGCGTTAGATAATAATTTAGCACCCAATAAAATAATTCTCGGAGAAACTTTAACGCGCGGTCTTGGAGCTGGTGCAAATCCAAAAGTTGGAGCAGATGCCGCAAAAGAGAGCATAGACCGCATAAAAGAATATATTTCAGGCGCAGATATGTTATTTGTAACAGCAGGTATGGGCGGCGGAACAGGAACAGGAGCAGCACCAGTAATAGCCGAAGCAGCAAGAGATATGCAAGTCTTAGTTGTTGGAGTTGTTACGTTACCGTTTGCATTTGAAATGGCTTTACGTCGTAAAACTGCGCTTGAAGGAATTGAACAGCTTAAAAAGAATGTTGACGCTCTTTTAATAGTCGAAAACGATAGATTATTAGACATAGCCGGCGACAAGATGAGATTAGTTGATGCTTATAAAAAAGTTGATGAAGTTTTAAGGCAGGCTGTTCAAGGTGTTACTGACTTAATTACGAAATCAGGTTTTGTAAATCTTGACTTTGCTGATATCAAAACAGTATTAACTAATAAAGGCATGGCCATAATGGGTATGGGTGAAGGCGAAGGCGAAAACAGAGCAGAGATAGCGGCACGCAATGCTATAGAGTCTCCGTTAATGTCTGTCCAGTTAGACGGCGCGACCGGAATTTTAATGAATGTCAGCACCGGCACGGAGATTACTTTACGCGAAATGTACGACGCTGCAAAAATTATCGAAGAGACAGCCGACCCCGACGCACAAGTTATTTGGGGACATGTTATTGATGATAGTTTAGGCGAAAAAGTTCACGTAACTTTAATTGCTACTTTCCCGAATGACGGCAGAGGTCAAGGACAGAGACAATCCCGTAACACTACAAATACAAAGACAACAGATAATCAACAACGTCAGGGAATGGCTCAAAATCAGCAACAGCAGCAACAGCCTCCGCGTCAACAAACTGTCCCAACGTCTAGAAATTCTGCTTACGAAGTTTTTAAACATAGACACCAGTCCGGTTCGTTAGAGGAAGCACCATTAACGACCGCTGAAGAAGAGAACCGCCCGTTTGGAGGATTACCACGCACGCCATACGACAGACCTAGCTATTTTAGAAGGGGTGGGAGAAGTTAAATGCCGCGACGTTTATTTAAACAGGAAATGAAGCGCAGAGGTTTTTTACCGTCATTCGGCGATATAGTTTTACCTGTTGTCGGTATTGCTGGAGTAGCTTTATTAGGGATTGCGGGCTGGCACTTTTTTATAGACGGAATTAAAACTCAGCCCGGAATTTCGTCGACCAAAGCTTACGCTGAATCACCCGTTTTAATAGCCGAGCGCGAACGTGTAGCAGAAATTCAAAATGAGGCCGTTAAAGTTTCTGAACAATTAGAAAATCAAACAGGATTAACTCAAAATGCACAGACTAATCCTCAATCTGTGAATAATAACGCGCCTGAAAAAGTAAGTGTGCCGCAAAATCCTCAAGCAATTAAATCAAACACACTCGCTGCACCGTTACAAAATCAAAATAATAATCAGCCTCAAGCGCAACCCAAAACTCAAACGCCTGTTCAAAATAATAAAAATACTCAGGCCGTTAACTCAACTCCTGTTCAAACACCTGCATTAGCTGTTCAAGTTCCAGACCCTAAAGTACGCACGGATTACCCTTCAAATAAGCAATACCGCGTTCAAGTTGGTGCTTATGGTTCAAAGGACGGAGCTAACGCTGAAGCTAAAAAACTTACAAAAGCCGGTTTCCATACGACTGTATTTACAAATCCGGCCTCAAAACATGTACGAGTATGGATTTTAGCTGGTAATTCAAAAACTAACGCCGAGAATATTTTAGAGCGCGCGAAGAGTTTAGGTTATAAATCGAGTTTTATCGTCTCACCCAGCAAATAAATTTAATTTTTAAATTATGACAACTTTTAATGACACCGAAGATTTTTTAAAAGCTCATTCATCGAACGAAATCAAGCCCGGCCTTGAAAGGATATCGACTTTATTAAATGCACTTGATAATCCTCAAAATGGCCGGTCTTCTTTTCATATCGTCGGCACAAACGGCAAAGGTTCAACGGGCGCGTATATAACATCAATTTTGCAAGCTTCAGGTTATACGACTGCGTTTTATTCAAGTCCGCATTTAACATCACCAGGCGAAAGACTTTTAATTAACGGGCAGTCTTTAACTCCTGATGAATGGCTAAACGCTTTAAAAACTGCGGCTGAAAAAATCGTTAAAGATTTTGAGCCGTCGTATTTTGAATTATTAACAGCGGCGGCATTCTTACTAATTCGCGATAAAAATGTTGATGTTGAAATTATTGAGGCTGGACTTGGCGGAAGATTAGACGCGACAAATTTATTAAGGGACGTAATTTGCACGGTAGTAACTTCGATTTCAATGGATCACACGGAATTTTTAGGCGACACAATCGAAAAGATAGCCGGTGAGAAATTTGCGGTTGTCAAAAAGAATGTTCCTGCGTGTTTTTCGGGCGACCCAGAATTTTTAATCCCGTTATTTAAAAAATTTTGTGCTGACGCTGGAGCAATTCCTTTTACACTTCCTGAAAACGTCAAGCTTGAAAATATAAGCATTTCGCAAGACGGTTGTACATTTGATTTTTATTCGGACAAACTCGAAATTAAGAATGTTTTTACGCCTTTAACGGGACGTTTTCAAATTTACAATGCCGCGTTAGCCTTGAGTGCGATAGCAAATTCGCTTGACCATTTAAAAAATATAACGCCCGAAAAAATATTACTTGGTTTTAAAAATACTCAATGGCCTGGACGTTTTGAAATAATTTCAAAAAAGCCGCTTGTAATTCTTGACGGAGGGCATAATTTTGACGGTGTTAAAAAATTAGTGCAAAGTCTTCGCGACATATACCCTCATAAAAATTTAGGAGTAATTTATGCGGCCATGCGTGATAAAGATTTTAGAGGTTGTTTAGAATTATTGAGCGAGAATTTAAATCCTTCGATATATTTCACGACCGTCCCCGATATGAAACGCGCTTTAACGCCTGATGAATTATTAAAGGCCGGAAAAGATTTCAACTGGAGAAATAATCCGCAAGCTTTTATATTGCCCGAAGACGCATTAAATCAATCATTAAACGATAAAAATGACGTGAACATAATTTGCGGAAGTTTATATTTAATTGGCAATGTCCGCGAAAAATTATTAACACGCTTTAAAACCCCTGCCTAAATTTTGGTGGGGCTTTTGATATAATACATAAAATTTTTAGTAAGGAGTACTCTTGACAAAATGCAAAATCGCACAATAATTGAGCAACGAGCAACGAGCAACGAGCAACGAGCAACGAGCAACGAGCAACGAGCAACGAGCAACGCTATTCTATTGTCCTTTCAAACGTAAACAGGAATGATTATATTGACTTCTTAAAAGGTGTTCTTATTTGTCTTGTCGTTTGGGCACACTTGGATGGCGCGTTTTTTGAACATTCTGCTGACAGGTTAGATTTTAGAATAGCTTATTCTTTTCATATGTTCATGTTTATGTTTGTGAGTGGCTGGCTTGTTAAAAGTCTTGGCCGAGAATTAAATTTAAAATGGTTATTAAAACGTTTTAGAAATTTGATGATACCGTACTTAGCATGGACTTTGATAAATATTTTTAGGCGTGGCAATACTGGAAACTTTTTATCTGAGTATGTGTATAGGGTTTTAAGCAATTCGTATTGGTTCTTAATTGTATTATTTTTTTGTGATTGCACGATATTTATAATTAACAATATAAAAATTAACAAATATTTTTCAGCAATTCTATTCATAATTTTAAGTAATGCGATTTATGTAATATTCCCTCAACTAAGAGAACATGCTGGCGTAGCGTATCTAAGACTGTATGCGGTGCATATGCCGTTTTATATGGCTGGATTTTTCATGGCAGATAAAAAACATCTCGTGAATAAACTTTTTGACAGCAAAATAATTTACATGTAAATTATTTTGCTGTCAAAAAGTTTATTCACGAGAATGATATTGGCTAATTTGGGTTTAAGCAGCAGGTTAATTTACATAATCGTAACAACGTATAATCATTATATAGTGGCAACGTTAGGCTGTTGGTTTATTGCTACTCTCGTGAAATTTATTTATAAACACGAGTATTTTGATATCGTTCAAAAATTCCTGATATACATTGGGCAGTACACTTTGCTTATATATATACTTGACGGGACATTTCGTGTCAGATGTTTTGACAGTTTGCCGTTAAATTTTTTAATTTCGTTCATGCTGTCTATAACTTTGCCCGTATTTGTATATAAAATTCTTGATAAATTTTCGCCGACAAGATTTTTGTTATTAGGCAAATCATATCGTTAAAATATAACCCCGTAGGCTTTTATAACTTAAAAAATTTCCTGCGGGGTTTTGCTTTATTTTCTGAAGCCAGGTTTAAAACAACCGACTTTTAGTAGGTTAGCTTTTAGCAAAAATTTTTGGTAAGTTATGTTATAGGTGAAAGGTGTAGAATATCAGACAACTGGACATTCAAAATTTGACATTAAGTATCATTTCGTTTGGTAAAAAATACCGCTATAAAATTTTAAATAGTGATGTAGGACAGAGATTAAAAATGTTACTGATACAAACTTGTCAAAGTGAAACATCACAATAATAAGCGGTCATATAGCAAAAGACCATGTACATATTCTTGTTTCATGTCCTCCTAGCTTATCTCCAGCGAATATAGTGCAATATTTAAAAGGCAGAAGTTCTAAAATACTTCAGAGTGAATACCCACAATTAAGGAAACAATATTGGGGACAGCATTTATGGGCAC
>CAJODZ010000028.1 GCA_905233645.1 uncultured Synergistales bacterium
ATTGTTATAAAAATCTTCGATGACTTTCACGATTGAACGCGAAATATTTTCATTGACCATTGTGTAAAATTCCGGTTTCATGCTTTTAATCGCTTTCGTGAATGCAACAATCTCATAACGTATGCCCTCACCTTCGAGCTGATAGAAAAATCTTTTATTATTTTCCGGATTTTCGTAGCGGACTTCAAAATAATCTGTCTTCCACCACGGCGCAGGTACGTAAATATATCCCTTTGTTCCAGAAATTATTAGTTCGCCTTCGGATTTAACACCCTTGCCAACTTTTGCAGAAGCTACAGCTCCAGAATATATAAAATCTATCTTGCTGAAAGTGTCGAACATGTTTTCACGGTCAGTAACGTACGAAATTATTTGCTTTGAATTATATTCAGTGCCTAAAATCTGAAATATCGGAAGCATTGCCGCCGGCCCCCATGAAGTTATACTGTTCCATGAAGTTGAAGCATTAAGATTTTCTCGCAAACTCGTACATGTCGCATCAACTGAACAGACTTTTCCGATTATGCCGCTCTTAATGAGCAAAAGCATTCTGTAATAAGCCGTCGAATAAGCTGTTTTGATGCTGTCGGTTAAAACACAATTATTCTCTTTAGCGATAGCTTTTAATTCATCAAAATCATTTAAATTTATAGTAATCGGACTTTCACAAAGAACATGAATTTTTTTAGACAAAGCCTTTTTTATATGCTCGTAATGTTCAGCAGGGTGAGTGGCTATAAAAAGCGCGTCAACATGATTTAAAAGCTCGTCATAATTTTGAGTTACGCACGGAATTTTTAAAAGCCCGTCTGAAAATTTTTCAGGTGTCTGCGTATATAATCCCGTAACTTCTGCTCCGTTGACATATTTGCATTCGTTGAAAATCTTTTCGATAAATAATTCATTGCCGGCCAAGCCGATTTTTAAAGCTCTGTCCTTTGAACGTAATTCAGTGCTTGAAACTCCGGCTGTACGCTCAAGATATACGACCTTGCAATATTCGTTTAAATAATCAAAATATCCGCGCCAATCTGAACCGACCGTAAATATATCAACATTTAAACGCCGAATATCATCGATTTTTTGACCTTGATACTCTTCGATAATTATTTCATCAGCAAGACCAGTCTCACGAATTGCGGCGACACGTTCCATTAAAGGCTGCTTAACGTTAATTTTGCCACGCGCCATATCGAAATTATCAGACGTTACACCAACAATTAAATAATCGCCTAACTCCTTAGCACGTTGAAGTAATCTTATATGACCGTAATGCAGCATGTCATAAGTTCCGTACGTTATAACTTTTATCACGCTTTGAAATCACCCTTACTTAAAATTTTTTACTTGTCTAACTCGATTAACGCGTCCATAAAAATTTCCATGAATTTGCGCCCGCCTATTGTAACTCTTAAGCATTCGCCAAAATCACCGGAAACATTATAAGTTTTCACAAGAATTTTTTTAGCGTCCTTTAATTTGCGTTCTAAAATGCTTGCGTTTGAAAACGGCTTTATAAAAATAAAATTCCCTTCGCCAGCATAAAATTTATAACCGTGATTTTTCAGAGCGTCAAGCAAAAATCTTTTTCCGGCGTTAAATTCGGCTTTCAAATTTTCAAATAACGCGTTGTCTTTTAAAACAGCGTCAGCAAATTTTATCGCAAAACCGTTTACATTATGGGGCGTACACATTTTTTGAACAAGTTCAATTCCGTTCGCTTGGCCTAAAATATATCCTAAACGACAGCCGGCCATTGAAAATAGTTTTGAGAAAGTGCGCGTTAAAAATACATGTTCATTTTCAAGAGCGTATTTTTTAAATTCGTTGTCATAAAAATATATATATGCTTCGTCAATTAAAAGTGTGATTTTGTTTTCAGCGGCCTTGTTCAAAATTAACTGCATTTCAGAATTACTATAAACATTACCGACGGGATTATTTGGATTTAAAATTACGGCTAATTCAATATCAGGTGTCATGGCGTTTAAAATTTTGTTCACGTCAATCGTTAAATCAGCTTCATAATTTATTTTTACAAATTCGCGGTCATACATCTTTGAAAAAATTTCAAACATCGCGAACGTCGGAACAACACTTAAAATTTTGCCTTTGGGACTTGTAAACGCCTCGATAAGATGTCTAATTCCTTCAGACGAACCATTAACGAGGCATATATTTTCAACTTGACAGCCTAAAAATTTTGCAAGCGTGCGTTTAAATTCGACTGTCTCTGGGTATTTTGCAACATAATCCGGCGTAATGCTGTTGAGAACTTTTTTAACAAATTCTTCAGGCAGTCCGCCGGGGTTCTCGTTTAAATCAAGTCTTAAAAATCCGTTGCGATTATCTTGGTCATAAATCCTACTAAAATTTTTTAAATTCTCGTTAATATAATACAAAATATACTCCTCTCGCGGAGTTTTTTAAATCTATAACAACCCCCTTTCGTTCATGTCGTGTAACGCGTCAATTAAAGTTTGATTGTCTTCTGGCGTAATATATCCAATATGGCCAACCCTGAAAACTTCATCAGCTAATTCTCCGCCGTTAGGACATACCCAAATTTTGTACTCGTCTTTTAAAATTCTAAAAATTTCGCGGGCGTTATTCTTTCTTGGGTGAAGGGAAGTTACAGCGTTTGAAGGGCACTCCGCAACTAATTCAAACGGTAAATCTTTTATCTTGTTCCTAAAATCTTCAGCGACGTTTTTAATTTGATAAGTTGCAGAAATTACCCCCCCCCCCCCCCCCCCCCGTACGTATTTTCTGCAATCGCGTATTTATCTGGAGCAAAGTCGTAACAGCCGGAGTAAAAGGAGTTTGGCCGCGTACAGAATTTTTAAGAGCCTCTTTTAAACTCAAATACATACATTTTTCAGGGTTATCATCAACACGTTTCAGAGCTTCGGGAGCGAGGGCAATAATCGAAATTCCTGGCTGAACGGCTAATGCTTTTTGCGAACCAGTCAACACGACAGCAGCATTTAATTTAGTCATGTCTAATTCATCAGCCATGAAAGCACTAATCGCGTCAACTATTAACAAAATATTATTGCGTTTACAAAAGTCCGAAATTAAATCCATGTCATAAAGCAAGCCCGATGAAGTTTCATGCATGTTAATCAAAAGAGCTGTGTAATTTTGATTTTCAAACGGGGCTAAATTTTCGGGTTTGATTTGAGCAGCGAATTTTAATTTAATTTCCGTAAAATTCCTTTTATGCAATTTACACAAATCTGAAAATCTTTGTCCGAAAGAGCCGCCGTTAATGACTAAAACTTTATCGTTATCATTGAGAACATTCATGACAACACTTTCCATTGCGCCTGTACCTGATGATGTTAAAAAAACGCACTTGCTATTTTCGGGAGCGTTTAACAGTTCGAGCATTACCCTTTCATTTTCAAGCATGATATCTGAAAATTCGGGTGTTCTGAAATACGGTGTTGAATGGCTTGCGACTTCTAAGACCTCATCACAAGACATAACAGGCCCGACCGTAAAATTAAGCAATTATTTTCACTTCCTAAATTTTTTATAAAAACAATGGTGCAATTATAATTCAAATATTCCGTTTAATTCCCAAATTTAATTATTTTGTTCGTCAGTATGCTAACATTTGCGCGAAAATTTTTTTAAACGGAGGATTTTTTTATTTAACATGCTAAAAAAGTTTTTATGTGTGCTGATTTTTATGAGTGTTATTGTTCCGGCTTACGCTCTTGAAAATAATTATGACGTGATTATTGCCGGAGCTGGAACAGGAGGAATTGCGGCGGCTTTTCAAGCTTCTTCAATGGGAATGGACGTTTTAATAATCGAACCGTCGTCAATGATTGGAGGCCAAGCTATCGCAGCAGGTGTCTCAACTATGGACGATGGAAGCGAACAGGAAAGCGGTTTTTATAAAAATTTCATGAGCCGCGTCGAAAATTATTATCTTGCTCGCGGTAAAGATATAAAAACTCCGTATTGGGATATGATTGAAAAAGGCTTTGAACCCCATGTTGGCGAAAAAATTTTAAAAGATATGCTCAAGGGTGAATATGCGCCGGATATCTTGTTAAAGTCTGAAATTGTAAACGTATGCACCGAAAATATTATCGCCGTTAATGAGAACGGTATGAGCGAAAAAAATTGCGTTAAAAGCGTCATCGTAAAAACTCCAGACGGAATGAAAAATATTGCCTGCAAAATTTTAATCGAAGCAACTGAATACGGAGACGTTTTGCCTTTAGCTGGTGCTGAGTACCGCGTTGGTAATTCAATCTCGCCGAACGTAAATTTAAACGCAATGATACAGGATATAACTTGGGCAGGCTTAATTCGTAAATACCCCGACGGAATACCTGAACATCTGCGCCCGAAAAATCCTTTGCCAGGTTATGACTATGCTAAATGGAATTATGAAAAATGTGTCACAAGAGACGGTAACGATTACAATCTAGACCATGACATTATATTGCCCGTTAGTATTGTTGTTCATAATTCGTATAGAGCAGTTCCCGACAGCTTTAGCAATGTTTTTTACAACTCTGAAAAAGGGACTTGGCCTTTAGTTACTAAGACGGGCATAAATTGGGGCAATGATTATCCTGGTCAAATGAAATGGAATGATAAATACGGTCTTCCTGTTGAATATCTCGAAAATAAAAATTTACGCAAAAGAGTTGAACGCGACGCACTAATTAAAACTTTGCATTATATTTATTACATTCAAAACGAGTTAGGCGAAAATTGGTCAGTCGATGAAAATGAATACGGCGAATTACAAGATGTAGCTCAAGATTTACCGGACGAATGGAAAATTATCGCTAGACACTTTCCGCCAATAGCATATGTTCGTGAAAGCAGGCGCGGCGTTGGCGAATATGTTTTAACGTCAACAGAGCTTTATAAAAATTCTTTGAGCTATCAAGACGACAACGGCAATAATGAATTTTATGACGCAATAGCAATCGGACGCTATAATATTGATTTACATAACGCAACGTCTGAAGAAGACGTTGAGAAAGATTTAGGCGAAAAAGAAGAATTTTTCTTCACACACAATCCAACTTCAAATTTTCAAGTTCCGCTAAGAATTTTAATCCCGAAAAATATTGACGGCTTAATTTTGGCTGAAAAGAATTTATCAATGTCGCGTCATGTTGCGGGAGCTTTGAGACTTCAACCAATAACAATGATGACAGGCCAAGCAGCAGGAGCGTTAGCAGCAGTTTCGATTTTAAAACATAAACAGCCCCGTGAAATTAAAGCAATCAACGTTCAAAAAGAATTATTAAACGCCGGCGTAAATATTTCGTTACGTATGTATTCTGATGTTGATGAAAGCGATAAATTTTACGGAAGTGTTCAGCTTGCGAATTTATATAACTTGTTTGAAATCAAAGGTTACAAATTTGAACCCAATAAATTATTAGAAGATAACGAACGCAAATTTTTAATTGAGCGCGTAAAAACATTAACGGGCGTTGATTTTAAATTACCTGATGAAAATATGACACGCGGCGAAGCGTTAGATTTTGCTATAAAATTTTTGGGGGAGTGATTTTTAAAAATGTGGCACGGAAGATTTAAACACGATACCGCAAAAATAGTTCAAGATTTTACGCAGTCGCTTGATATTGATTTCAGAATGGCGGAGTGCGATATAAAAGGCAGTTTAGCTCATGTCAAAATGCTCGGCAAAACCGGAATTTTAAAACCCGACGAAGTGAATAAAATCGAAGCCGGTTTAAAACAGGTGCTTGACGAAATCAAAACCGGAAAATTTACGCCGTCAGTCTCTCTTGAAGATGTTCATATGAATATTGAAAGCCGTTTGACCGAGATTGAACCGTTAGGAGCAAAATTACACACCGCCAGAAGCCGTAATGACCAAGTTGCAACGACAACGAGATTATATTTGCGTGAGCGTGAATTAGATATTAAAGAGCTTTTAAAAATTTTGCTTGAGACGATTTTAGACAACGCCGAAAAACATAAATTCGTAATTATTCCAGGCTACACACATTTACAACAGGCTCAACCAATTTCAGCAGGTCATTATTGGCTGTCATGGTTTGAGGCTTTTTTAAGGGATTATAAAAAATTAAATTACGCTCTTGAAAGTTTGAACGAGTGTCCGTTAGGAGCAGGGGCATTAGCAGGAAGTACGTTACCTGTTGACAGATTTTCGACGGCTGAAAGTTTAGGATTTAATTCGCCGACCCGCAACAGTTTAGACAGCGTAGCGCAACGAGATTACATGTTAGATTATCATTTTTTCGCGTGTGAATTTGCGTTACACGTTTCAAGATTGTGTAATGATTTAATAATTTGGAACTCTCAAGAGTTTGGCTGGGTGATTTTGCCTGATGAATTTTGTACTGGTTCAAGCATGATGCCTCAGAAAAAAAACCCCGACGTTTTAGAGTTAGCTCGCGGCAAAACCGGAAGTGTTATCGCTCAAATGATGGATTTAATCATAAATTTAAAAGCTTTACCGATGACATACAACCGCGATTTACAAGAAGACAAACGCTGTTTATGGCAATCAATCGACACGGTTGAAAGCGTTATAAAAATTTTAAGTCCGTTACTCTCAAAAGTTGAAATCGATGAAAAATTAGCACTTGCGACGCTTGAAAAAGGTTATTCGCTCGCGACTGACATAGCAGAATTTTTAGTATTGCACGGAGTACCATTTAGAGAGGCGCATTTAAAAACTGGCAAATTAACGGGCTGGTGCATTGAAAATAATTTACGCTTCAACGATTTAACGCCGGAGCAATTAAAAAATTTTATGCCCGAACTAAATTACGATGAGCTTATGAAAATTTTAACGCCGTATGAGAGTGTGAACCGCCGTAATATTTATGGTGCTACAGGTTTCGAGCAAGTAGCTTTACAAATTGAACAAGGCCGAACGCGATTAAAAACTCTTGAATAATTTTTGATAGTCAATAAATATAACTCCCCTTAAGTTTTGAGCTTGAGGGGAATTTTTTTTGCACGGTTATACTAAAATATTTAAACTTGAAATTACATCCGAAAGGAATTTTTAGAATGCGAAAAATTTTGATAACAACGCTCATAATTATTTTTAGTGCTGTAAATTTATACGCTGCTGATATTCCAAGAGCACAGCTCGACGAATCAGAGACTGCGTTCACAAATGCTTACGTTTATTTTTTAAACCGTGATTACTGGAACGCACAAACTTTTTTAGAGCAAGCATTGAGTTTAAATACTTACTTCGTTGATTATTATTTAATGACTGCTCTAAATCTTGACAGAGAAGGCGGCGGCATAAATGCTTTTTCGGCTTTAGCAAGCTTTTTAGAAGTTAGACCGTTGGACAGTTCTGCACCGTTAATCTCTTTGAGCATGAGTGAACAGGAGAATATTTTAGAGGCTGTTTTAAATACAGCTCCGTTCAGAATGAGTTGGAGGCTTGCGAGGACGGACGTTCAAAATTTATGGGATACAGGTTACAGACGACCTTTAAGCATTACGGGAATGGGCAAAATTAAATCGCTCGGCGAACTTGTCTGTATATCTGATACTTTCGGCGGACGTGTTTATATTCGGCCTGGCCTTCGCGGTAAAAATCCTTTACAAGTTTTCGCAGGTTATGAACGCCCTTTTAGAGAAGTCGAAGTCCCTGAACCTGTAATCACTCTTCCTAAAGGCGATAATACTTTTTATATATTTGGCAATTTTGGCGATGTCTATGCTTTTCAAAATTTAAACGCTCTTGAAGACCCTGTGTCTCCTGATTTAATAGGTCATATTCCGGCGAAAATTGTTACTGATGCTGAAATGATTTCGTCGCGTTATTTTGCAGTTTCAGACCCGGCACAACGCAATATCGTTTTTTATCGGACAAGTGATTTAGAACCGTCTTATATTTGGTCGCCGCCTGATAATCCTAATGATTTATTATTTGAACCCGTTGCGCTTGAAAGATATGCTGATTGGCTAGCTATAGCTGACCGTGCAAATGGACGGGTTTATATTTTTAATATTACCAGCCATGAATATTTTGTAATTCGCGATTTAAACAAGCCCCGTGATTTATTGTGGTCGCCATTGGGAGAATTATTTATCTTGACTGAAGACGGGGAGATTAAAAATTTTATTATTGATTTCGGAACGAGAACATTTGCGGAAAATAATTTAAACCAACCTGAAAAATGGGACAATCTCGGTGAGATTTGGGCTTTTTTCCATTCACCGACGGGCGAATTGCGTTGCATGGATATTGGAGCTTCTGGCATCGTAAACGCTCATATGTATCCTGATAGAATGGGGGCATTAGGATTTTTAAGCTTATACCGTCCGGCGTTGTCTATTGAGACTGAAGACAGAGAGAGCTTTATCATCAACGGAACTTTTGCGACACCTTTTATAGATTATGTAAAACGTTCAAGGCCGGTCGCTCAAGCTGCGTGGAATAATAAATCAATGCGTGCAAATGTCAGCTGGTTGCCCGAAGAAAAATTTGACGGCCTTTTAATTTATAGAACACTTCCGAGAGGCCAAGCCGTACCGTTAAGTTTACGTCCTGCTTCAGTTAGAGACGGCAGCGAAATCAGGTCAGTTATTGCGTCAAATTGGCTTTTACATCGCGAAACACTCACTAACATAATTATTGACGCTTCAATCAATTTCACACACACAGAATTAAAAAGTTTATTGCGCTTCTGTTTATTAAATGGTCTTGAATTAGATATCTTAGCTACAGAATTGCCGTCATTAGCTTTAACGCGTGCTTCTGGTTTTACGGGTGGAAAAATAATTTACGGACTTCACAGCGACCCTGAATTATCAGCTCCGAAAACTCATTTACAAGTTCATATTCCGTTGCCTATTGAGTTATCATCGTCGGGTTATCCTGGCCGTTCGATGTTAGCAGTATATTTAGACGCAGGACTAATTCAATCAAGAGCATGGATGCCATTATGGCCTGATTTATTTGAGCAATAAATTAAATTTTGTATCCGCGCGGAGTAATAATTTTACCGTTGCGGTTAAAAGTTTTTGAGTTACCAATAATAATCGTTTGGTTCATTTTAGGCTCATAATTTTGAATTTCGCTGATTGTTAAAATTTTACACTCTTGCCCTTCGCGACTAACATCAGTAACGATTGCGGCTGGAGTGTTTTTTTCGCGGTATTCCATAATTATTGAGCAAGCCTGTTTAAAGAGTTCGCGTCTGCGTTCACTGCCCGGATTATAAAAGCAAATCACAAAATCGCCATCACAAGAACATTTAACACGTTTCAAAATTACTTCTTGCGGCGTTAATAAATCACTGAGGCTTATAACGGCGAAATCATTTGATAACGGTGCTCCTAAAAGTGCGGCTGCTGCTGTTGCTGAAGTTAAGCCCGGAATAATTTTTATGATGTCATCTTTACCAGAAAGCTCCAACACTAAACCGGCCATGCCGTAAATACCAGCGTCGCCGCCAGAAATTAAACCTACGTTTTTATTTTCGTCGTGAGCAATTTTTAAAACGAACTCACAACGCGCAACCTCTTCTCGCATTGAGTAAGAGATAAATTTTTTATTTGGAAAATGTTTTTCGATTAACCCGACATATTTTTTATAGCCAACGATGATTTCGCACTCGTTCAAAGCTTTAATCGCCCGTCCGGTCAAATCTAAATAATCACCCATACCAGTACTTATAACGTAAATCATTTTTATAATCTCTTATGCTAATGGTGTTTGTCGAGCTTCAAATTTTGCGTTAATTAACTGTTCGACTTGCTCAAGTGTTACTGAAGGTTTATGCAAATTTTTGACAAAATCACTCATTGCCGGAGCTATCATGAAAAACGCAACTAACAGACTTACAAAGCCAAGTCCCCAATATATAACAGTTTGAAGCGTGTCAATTTTGTATTCTAAACTGTCAATTCTTCCATTGACAGCATCAATACGATAATTAACAGCGTCAAATTTTTTATCAATTTCGGCAAATTTTTTATCGTTCTCGGCTTTCATCTCCTGAATTTCCGTGTGTATTTGCGTGTAAAATTGAGTGAGCCGTTCGCTGAAAATAGCCTCTAGCCTGTCCATTCGAGCCTCAAAAACATCACGGCGTACATATTCATCATTTGAAGCAGCGTAGCTGCAAGACGACATAATAAAAACTAACGACAACGCTAAAAATATCTTTCGCATTTTAATAACACTCCTTTAATATTAATTATAATTTTAAAATAAGAGTGTCATAAAAAATATGATCGAAAAATTTAAATTCGCTGATAAAAAAATCGACACTTTGTTTTTTTAAATATTTCTGAAAAATTTTGCACGCACTAAATTTTTAAAGGCTCTTTGTAGTTGTAAACGTAGTTGCAAAAAATAACAGTCCCCCAAAAAAATTTTTAAAGGACTGTCTTGAGTTTAAGTTTTTTATTTTTATCGTTTGTTTTTAATTTATTATAGCGCAAAAATCAGGTGTTATAATTTTTTACAGCTTCACTTTTTGTAATGGAAAACTTGAGGAGCGGGTAGCTAGTCAAAATCCCTCTCCTTTTTGTTATTATAAGGGGGAAATATGTCGAATTTATTGGAAGAAATAGAATATATCATCGCTAAAACTGGTTATGAATGCGTTAATGTCAGCTTGAAAAATGATAACGGTAATTTAAAAATTCAGGCTCTAATCGATTTGCCCGGAGGAATTAACGTTGATGATTGCGAAATTGTTTCAAAGGCTGTTAATAAATTCCTTGATAGCAATGACGCAAATTATAACGAATTAAATAAAGGGCGTTACTATTTAGAAGTAAGCTCGCCAGGAATTGAGAGACCGCTGTTTAAAATTTCTGATTATGAAAAATTTACAGGACATGAAGTTAGAATTAAATTAAATGAGCCGGTTGAAGGTCGAAAGAATTTTACAGGTGTCATTCAAAATATTTCTGACGGCAAAATATATCTCGAATTAACTGACGGCGAAAATGCTTGTTTAGAATTTGCAAATATTAAAAGTGCTAATTTAGTGTTTAGATTTAATCAAAGCAATACAAAAAATAATAACGGGAGGCGTTAAAAAATAATGCAGCTTTTTGAAACACCGAAAAAATTTAAAAATAATTTGCGCGAAATTTCTCAAAATTTTGGACTTGAGCCGGAAGAAGTTATAGACGTTCTTGAAAAAGCTTTAGCCTCAACTTATAAAAAATTTAATTCTGATTGTGATAACGTCGTAGCTAAAATAAATCCTGAAACTGGAAATTTGAGCGTTACTGATTTTGATACTACGCAAGAATTAGACTTAGTTGGTTTTCAACGCATGGCCGACCGCGCTGTTACTCAAGTCATAACTCAAAAATTACCGTTGGAACAAATCGCCCGCAATCATAATTTAAACATGGACGTTATAAATGCTACGTTAGAGGCTGCTTTGACATCGGCTTATTTGAAAATGGCCAAGCCTGGAAATTTATACGAAAATCCTACGCCAGCAAATTCTAAAAATAAGCCGCAGCCGGATATCGAAATTAAAATTGACCCTGACACCGGCGGCGTAATTCTTTATGAAATTAAAACCGTCGTTGAGACAGTCATTAACAAAGATAAAGAGATTGCTTTTGAAGACGCTGTAAAACTTAGACATTACGGACATGTAAGAATTGGCGACGCTGTTAAAATCGAAAAGAACCCTGAAAATTTTGGACGTATCGCAGCTCAAACAGCAAGACAAGTTATTATTCAGAAATTGCGCGATGCTGAACGTAATTCATTGTTTAATACATTTTCTGAAAGAGTTGGCGATTTAGTTAGCGGAAGTATTTTTAAAATTGACGCTGACCAAATAATTGTAAGGCTTGATGATAAGACCGACGCTGTCTTACCCAAAAAAGAGCGTATCATGGGCGAAAAATATTATCCCGGAACTGTCTTTAAATTTTATGTCTTAGACGTTAAACAGATGACTAAAGGCCCGCGTATAATTTTGTCCCGTACACATCCCGGATTATTGAGAAAACTTTTAGAGCTTGAAGTCCCTGAAATTCATGACGGTATCGTTGAAGTAAAAAGTATTGTCCGCGACCCGGGAGCTAGAGCGAAAATTGCTTTATTAACACTTGACCCCAATGTTGACCCTGTAGGAGCTTGCGTCGGTAATGCTGGCGAAAGAATTAGACGTATTAGTTCGGCGTTGAAGGGCGAAAAGATTGATATAGTTCTTTGGAACAGCGACCCCTTTACATTTATTAAAGCTGCTCTCGCACCGGCACAGGTTTCAAAAATTGAGCCTGATTTAACGAATAATAATTCTGCAAAAGTTTACGTCTATCCCGACCAGTTATCATTGGCTATCGGTAAAGCCGGTCAAAATGTAAAACTTGCGGCGAAGCTCACTGAATGGAAAATAGATATTATTTCGATTGAGCCTGATAGAATGCCGACGTTAAAAGATATTTTCCATGATGTTTTTGACGGTGACCAACCTCAACAGCAACAGCAGCCACAACAAGAAAATCAAGAACAAGTTTCAAGCGAGGAACAGGATTTAAATCAAACTAATATGTAAAAAATCAGCCTTTCAACGTAAAATAAGACTGGTAATTTTTAGAATGCGTTTATTAAAAATTTAAAAAGGAGCGTTGCGTTTGAATAATAAAATTAGAATTTACGACTTAGCTAAAAAACTTAAAATCAGCAATAAAGATATTATCGCTATGTTACAGGGGCTTGATGTATCAGTTAAATCACACTCAAGCTCTATTGACGCTGAGGTTGCGGAGCTTGTTGAAAGTCTTGTTGCTGAAAGCCGAGCCGCTAAAAATAACACTAAGCCTCAGACTGAAGTTAAAGCCGATAAAAAACCTGAACCCGAAAAAAAATTACAGCCTGAAATTAAAAATACTTCTGAACCTGAAAAGAAGCCTCAACTTGAAAATCAGTCCGGCAATAAAATAAAAAGCCGTCCGCCAATTATTACGGTTATGGGGCATGTTGACCACGGCAAAACGACTTTGCTTGACCACATTAGACACTCAAACGTTACTGAACATGAAGCCGGCGGAATAACTCAGCATATTGGTGCTTATGTTGTAAATCATGACGGTAAAGATATCGTATTTTTAGACACGCCAGGCCATGAAGCTTTTACGGCAATGAGAGCACGCGGAGCGGACGCGACGGATATTGCAATTTTGGTCGTTGCTGCTGATGATGGTGTTATGCCTCAGACGCGCGAAGCTATTGACCATATTAAAGCCGCCGGAGTTCCTATGGTCGTCGCAATAAATAAAATCGATAAACAAGGTGCTAACCCGCAGCATATACGTCAGCAATTAAGCGAACTCGGAATTTACACGGAAGGTTGGGGCGGTGATGTTGGTGCTGTTGAAATTTCTGCAAAATCCGGTTTGGGCGTGCCTGATTTATTAGAGCGTGTTTTGCTTGAAGCCGAAATGCAGGAATTAAGCGCAGACCCGAATGCAAATCCTGAAGGTGTTGTCATTGAGGCGCGTTTAGATAAGGGCAAAGGCGCAGTCGCTACGGTTATCGTTAAAAGCGGAACGCTGAAAAATGGTGATATCGTTTTATTTAATTCGACTTGCGGAAAAATCAGAGCTTTATTCGATTGGTCGGGTAAACAGTTAAAAGCCGCACCGCCCAGCACACCGGTTGAAATTTTAGGCTTAGAGGAAGTTCCTAACCCTGGCGAATTATTCAAAGTTGTCAAAACTGAACGTGAAGCAAGAGCCGCTATTCTTGATTTTAAAACACGTGAACGTGATGCAAGTAATGCCGGTAAAAAAGCTACGCTCGAAGATTTATACTCAAATTTAGAAGAAGGCCAGCTCCCGCATTTGAATTTAGTTGTTAAATGCGACGTTCAAGGCTCTTTAGAGGCTTTATGCGCGTCCCTTGAAAAATTAGCAACTAATGAAGTCGGCGTATCAATCGTTCATCGTGGTGTTGGCCGTATCGCTGAAAGTGATGTAATGTTAGCTTCAACTTCAAACGCGGTTATTATTGGCTTCAACGTAAGGCCGGACGGTAACGCAAAACGTACAGCTGAATTAGACGGTGTTCAAATTCGTTTGTATAACGTTATTTATGATGTTATTGACGAAGTTAAATCAGCTATGAGCGGATTATTAAAACCAGTTTTGCGCGAGGAAAATTTAGGCGAAGTCGAAGTGCGTCAGATTTTCAAAATCCCAAAGGTTGGACGTATTGCCGGTTCACATGTTACGCGCGGTGTTGTTAAACGTACGGCTAAAGTTCGTGTTATTCGCGACGGTATAGTAATTTGGGACGGGCGGATTGCTTCATTAAGACACGAGAAGGACGAGGCACGCGAATTAAAAGCCGGCCTGGCGATATTCTTGAAATTTATGACATTACGGAGGAAAAGCGCACGCTTTAAAAATTCGTCATGAACAGTTTTAGAATGGCGCGTATAAATAAACAACTTCAACGCGAAATAGCCTTAATAATTAACAATGAGATTAAAAAGGAGAGTTTAAAAGAGGCTATTATTACCGGTGTCGAATGCTCTAAAGATTTAGACCACGCAAAAATTTTTATCACAGCTATGGAAAAGCGAAAGAGACCCGGAATTTTAAAAGAACTCACCGGCGTTAAAAGTGTCATTCGCGGTTTATTAGGTCAACATATTCAGTTGCGCAAAATTCCGGAGCTTGAGTTTATTATTGACAAGAGCGAAGACTACGGCGAACGCATTGATAATATTTTGGCTAGCCTTGGCCTTCTAAATAACGAGCCTAAACACGAAAGTGATGATAAAAATAATGATGATGACGACGATGAATGAGCAAATTTTAAACGGTGCTTCTGAGTTTTTGCTTAGATATAACGATTGGGTTATTTTCACTCACAGACGGCCTGACGGTGATGCTGTCGGCTCGGTTAGTGCTTTGATATCGGCTGGGCTTGATTTAGGCAAAAATATCAAATGGTACGGTACGGAGAATGTTTTACCTGCGCGGTATGATTTTTTGCCGTGTTCTAATTTTTATGAGCAGTGTCAAATCGATTGCGTGTTTGAAAATTCCGACGTGCTTTATATATTTTTAGACTGCGCCAGCGAAAACCGGAGCATAAATAATTTTCCGTCAAGCTTCCATACGATTAACATTGACCACCACGAAGATAATAATTTATATGCTGAATATAATTGTGTCGACGGTAAAGCTTCATCAACATGCGAAATGCTTTTAAGAATTTTTAAGACGGCTAACTGGAAAATCACAAAGCAAATCGCTGAATGTTTATACACCGGAATTTACACGGACACGGGCGGATTTTCGTTCAGTTCGACTTCAGCATTAACGCATAATCTTGTAGCTGATTTAATAAATTTAGGCGTTGACCCAGGACACATGAACGATTTAATAAATCAAAGCTGGACACCTGAAAGCGCGTTATTATGGTCAACTGCATTTAAAAATATAAAAATTTTCGGCGGAGTGTTTTTAATTTCGTTCTTACGCGCTCAAGATTTTAAAGACGCTCGCGCCTCCACTTCTGATAATGAAGGGCTGCCGAATATGTTAATGAGCATGAAAAATATAAAATTTGTCGTGCTTTTAACGGAGAGTTTTAACGGCGAAATTAGAGCAAGCTTCCGTTCCCGTGAAGGAATAAATTTCGGGGTTATTCGGCGGCGGCGGTCATGAAAGAGCAGCAGGAGCAACCTTAAAAGGTACGCTCGATGAATGTTTAATTGAAGTTGAAAATTTGTTATTGAGTAAATATAAATGTCAGGAATAATTTTAATTAACAAGCCCGTCGGAATTACCAGTACTGAATGCGTCAGGCTCGTCCGTACAAAATTTGATAATATAAAAACCGGACACACAGGAACTTTAGACAGCACAGCTTCAGGACTTTTAATAGTATTAACTGGTAATGCAACGCGGCTTTCTAATTTTTTGATGGCGTTGCCTAAAGTTTATGTCGCTGAGGTCAAATTAGGGGCTGAAACCGACACGAATGATTACGCAGGCGAAATTATTAACAGCGGCTCTTTTGAACACGTGAACGAGAATTTAATTGATGACGTTTTGTATAAATTCATGGGTTTACGTGAACAAGTGCCGCCGGAAATTTCAGCTCTTAAAATAAATGGTCAACCGGCTCACGAATTAAAACGTTCCGGCCAAGATGTTAGATTAACTCCGCGCCCGATTATGATTTATGAGATTAAACGCGTATCTGATTATGACAAGCAAAACGGAATTTTTAAGCTCCAAATTAAATGCGGCAGAGGCACTTATATTAGGAGTATTGCGCGTGATATCGGGAGAATTTTTAATTGCGGTGCGCATTTGAAATCATTAAAGCGAATTTCGACGGGGATATTTAATATTTTTGACGAGAATATAAATCCACCTGATGCTGAAAATTTTAAAATAACTCCCGTTCAAAAAGCTGCGTTAAATTTTAATTCGGTTTTATTATCTGAATACGGCGATAAAAAATTTTTCAACGGCAGTAATGTTTTCGCAAGCGAAATCAAAATTTTTAGGCCGTGCCAGGATTTTATCTCGAACTCTAAAATTTGCGTTGTCAATAAGACTAAATTCGGGTTCGCTGAATTAAAAGCAAATTATTTAAAACCGTTCGCGATAGTTCCAGTTTTAAATTAAAATTTTTAATCATGATAATCACAATCGGAGCTTTTGACGGTTTCCATTTAGGACACAAAATTTTACTCGACACTTGCAAAAATAACGCCGTTAATAAAAATGATTGGGCTGTAATATCGTTTTGGCCTAATCCTGGAATTGTTACCGGGAAAATTTCGGGTTTGTTATTTGATTTAGAGGAACGTAATTTAATCGCGCAAGCTTTGAACGTTCCGGAAATAATAACGCTGAATTTTGACGATGCATTAAAAAATTCTTCGCCCGAAAATTTCTGGAACATGCTAAAAAACAAAATTCATGTTACCGGTTTAGTGTTGGGAAAAGATTTTAAATTCGGCTTCCAGCGTTCCGGCTCTGCTGAAAAATTAGCTATGCTCGCTAAAAATGACGGTGTTGAAAAAATTTTAATACTTGAGCTTTTTGACAAACAAAATTATTCAAGTTCAGCAGCGCGTAAATTTATCATTAACGGCAAAATTAAAGACGCGAATAAAATTTTGGGTTATCCGTTTTTTATTTATAATCACGTCATAAAAGGTAATCAACGCGGCCGCACGATGAATTATCCAACAGCAAATTTAAATTTTTCACGTGAAAAAATCATTCCGTCTGACGGTGTTTATTCTGCGGCTGTGCTTGTCAAAGGTGAATGGTATTGCGGAGCTGTCTCAATCGGCAAAAATCCAACGTTCGGCGACATAAATAATACTCGTGTTGAGGCGCATATATTAGATTTTAACGAAGATATTTACGGTGAAAAAATAGGCGTATTCTTTTTAGATAAAGTTCGGGATTTAATAAAATTTGATGATAAAAATTCTTTAGCACAACAAATTTCGCATGATTTAAACACTTGCACGGAGATTTATAAAAATGAGTTTAATAGATTCGCATTGTCATTTGAATTTGGGCGAGCTGCTGGAAAATTCAGATGAACTCGTAAAACGAGCGTATGAAGCTGACGTTAAAAAATTTATAATTGTTGGTTGTGATTTAGACGACAGCAAAACAGCGGTAACCCTTGCACAAAAATATAATCAGTTTTCAGCAATAGGCATTCACCCTCACGAAACAAGCAAATATGAAAAATTACCCGACGAATTTTATACGATGATTAACGCTGATAAAAATATTGCTGTTGGTGAGATTGGTTTAGATTTTCACTATATGAACTCGCCGATTGATACTCAAACAAGATTTTTTAAATTGCAATTAGATTTCGCGCGTGAATTTAAAAAGCCTGTTATTTTGCATATTCGTGATGCGATGAGTGAAGCGTTAAATATTTTGGAAGATTACAGGGATTTGAAATTTTTATTTCATTGTTACAGCGGCGGAACAGAATTTTTAGAGCGCGTCTTAAGTTTTAAAAATTGTTTATGCGCGTTCGGAGGTGCTTTAACATGGAAAGGTAAGGCCAGCGAAAATTTGCGTGAGGCTTTTTTAAAAATCCCGTTGGACAAAATTATTTTTGAAACTGATTGCCCGTACATGACACCAGCTCCATTCAGAGGCAAACCCAACGAACCGGCTTATGTAAAATACGTTTATGAAAAAGCTTGTGAATTGCGCGGAATTGATTTAAAAGAATTTGGAGATATCACGAACGCGAACATGAATAGATTTTTTGTGTAAAATATAAATAAGGTGATTAACATGGCAGAAGCAACAAATTTTGTAACACGTGAAGTTTACGAGGCTGACCAACGCAGAATTGATGAAAAATTTGAACGTTTGCTTGAAAAAATTGACAGCACAGTTAGGGATATGAAGCATTACGTTGAAACAAATGTAACAGAGCTTCGTAATAGTGTGGACACAACAATACGAAACATGCGCCAAGATAATGAGCTTTTTAAATGGGAAATTAAAGCTCAAAATTCAGAGTTCAGGGAAAACGTTACGCGCGATTTAGGAGATATGAAAATCGAAATTAAATCTATGAACGCAAAATTAAACGCTTTTTTCACGATAATGGGGCTTTTAGGTGTAGCGGCTGCTGTCTTAGGGACAATTCAATATTTTAAATAAAAAGTGTTATCAAAAATGCTGGCGATGTTATAAAAAATCCTCTTGCTTTTAACGGCAGGGGGTAATTTTTTATAGACTTGTTTTATAATTTAGCAAGCAACAAATTTTTTACAGGAGATTATTTTTAAAAACATGCAAGACGTTCAGAAATTAGAACAGATTTACGAGGGCAAAGCTAAAAAAGTTTTTAAGACTTCAAACCCAGATTTGTATATTGTCGAATACAAAGACGACGCAACAGCTTTTAACGGTATTAAAAAAGGTACAATATCAGGCAAAGGCGTAATAAATAACAAAATGAGTAATATCATGTTCCAAATTCTTGAGAAGAACGGAATTAAAACTCATTTCGTAAAAGAGTTAAGCGACCGTGAAACATTAGTTAAAGCCGTTAAAATAGTTCCGCTCGAAATAATAATCAGAAATATTGCCGCCGGTTCTTTTTCAAAGAGATACGGTGTCGAAGAAGGAACGTTATTAAAAAATCCGACGCTCGAATTTTCGTTAAAGAATGATGAATTGAATGACCCGTTGATAAATAATTCACATATTATGGCGTTGGGCGTTGCTGATGAAAATGAGTTAAAGCAAATTTCAGACATGGCCTACTCAGTTAATGAAGTCATGAAAAAGTTTTTTGCAAATATCGGAATTAAATTAGTTGATTTCAAAATTGAGGCCGGAAGATTTAACGGTGAGATTATTTTAGCTGATGAGATTTCGCCAGACACTTGCAGATTTTGGGACGCTGAGACGAATAAAAAATTAGATAAAGACCGTTTCAGAAGAGATTTAGGCGGCGTGGAAGAAGCTTATCAGGAAATTTTTGCACGCATTCAAAATTCATAAATCTAAAATGCAACAGGACAAATTACATGAAGAGTGCGGTGTTATCGGTATTTACAGGACTGAGAAGAACGCCGCACCGCTTGTTTATTACGGGTTATATGCTTTACAGCACAGAGGCCAGGAGAGCGCAGGCATTGCCTCAAATTTAAACGGTGTCATAAATCCTCAAAAGGGTTTGGGCTTGGCCGGTGAAGTTTTCAGGGGCGATACTCTTGCTCAAATGACGGGCAATATTGCGATTGGTCATGTTAGATATTCAACAGCCGGCGAAACTGATTTACGCAGCGCACAACCTTTAGCGGCACGTTGCAAACTTGGTGATGTCGCGTTAGCTCATAATGGAAATTTAGTTAATGCCGAAAGTTTGAAAGATATTTTGACGGATCAAGGCATGATTTTTCACACAACGAGCGATTCAGAAGCAATATTAAATTTAATCTGTCAATACGGCGGTACACATGGCATTGAGGCCGGAATTAAAAACGCAATGAGTTTGATGAAGGGCGCATATGTTTTAGTAATCACTCTTCAAAATAAGTTAATTGGCGTTCGCGACCCTCATGGACTTCATCCGCTTTGTATCGGCAAATTAAAAGACGGTTGGGTATTGAGTTCAGAGAGTTGCGCACTTGAAGCATTAGACGCTGAATTTGTTAGAGACGTTTTGCCTGGCGAGATAATTATCATCGACGAAAACGGTTTACATAATATTGAGCATTCAGGCTGGTGCAAAAAGAATTTGTGCGTCTTTGAATTAGTATATTTTGCGCGTCCTGACAGCATTTTAGACGGCGTTAGTGTTTATGATTTCAGACGTACCTGCGGAATGTTATTAGCTGGTCAAAATAAGATACAGGCTGATTTAGTAATGGCAATTCCGGATTCCGGAGTACCTGCTGCGATTGGTTATGCTGAAGCGTCGGGCATTCCTTACGGTGAAGGCTTGATTAAAAATAAGTACATGGGACGAACGTTTATTCAACCAACTCAGGAAATGCGTGAAGATGCCGTGAAAATAAAATTATCAGTTATTAAGCGCAATATCGAAGGCCGCCGTTTAGTCGTAATCGATGACTCTATTGTGCGCGGAACGACGATTAAAAGAATAGTTAAAAATTTACGCGATGCCGGTGCTACAGAAATTCATGTATGTTCAGCCT
>CAJODZ010000029.1 GCA_905233645.1 uncultured Synergistales bacterium
CAGCTCGACAATGATGATTTTATCAGAACAGATTAAAATTTCAAAGCCTTATATCCCTACGACTAAAGTCGAGGGCTTTACGGCTGATTTTGGTAAAGCTAAATAATAAGAATTAGCCTTGAAAAATAATTATGTTTGTTTGTTGGTGTTATACTAGCCAGAAATTTTTAAAATATTTTTAAAATAAAACAGGAGATTTATTGATTTAGCATGAAAAAATATAACGTTGGAATTTTAGGCGCGACCGGTATGGTTGGTCAACGCTTCATTCAGATTTTACATAATCATGCGTGGTTTAATATAGTTGAGCTTGCTGCAAGTCCTAACAGTGCCGGTAAAAGTTACGCTGAAGCAATGGAGGGACGCTGGCTTTTAGATGAACCAATTCCCGAAAACGTCAAAAATATGAAATTAAAAGACGTTAACAATATAAAAGATATTTCGGGAAATGTTGATTTTGTATTCAGTGCTGTTAATCTTCCAAAAGATGAGATTAAAAAAATTGAAGAGGCTTACGCTAAAAATGAGACCCCCGTCGTTTCAAACAATAGCGCACACCGTTGGACACCTGATGTACCGATGATAATCCCCGAAATTAACCCTGAACACGCGGAAGTTATTGAGTTCCAAAAAAAGCGTTTAGGCACTTCAAGAGGTTTTATCGCGGTCAAACCGAATTGCTCAATTCAAAGTTATACACCGGCGTTAGCAGCATGGAGAGAATTTGAGCCTTACGAGGTCATCGCTACGACTTACCAGGCAATTTCGGGCGCGGGCAAAAATTTTGATACATGGCCTGAGATGAAGGGCAATATTATTCCGTTTATATCTGGTGAAGAGGAAAAATCTGAAAAAGAACCGTTACGAATTTTCGGACATATTGAAAACGGAGTTATTGTCCCTGCTAATGAACCTGTAATCTCATCGCAATGCGTCCGTGTTCCTGTGTTATATGGCCATACGGCGGCGGCGTTCGTTAAATTCAGAAAGCAGCCCGAAGGCGTAGAACAGTTAATTCAAAAATTACGCGACTTTAAAGGTGTTCCGCAAGAATTAAAATTACCAAGCGCCCCCGAACATTTTATAAAATATTTTGACGAAGATAACCGCCCGCAGGTCGCTTTAGATGTAAATTACGGCGGAGGCATGGGCGTAAGCTTTGGTCGTCTTAGAAAAGATAATATTTACGATTACAAATTCGTTGGACTTTCGCATAACACTTTACGCGGTGCTGCCGGTGGAGCTGTTGAGTGTGCTGAATTATTAGCGGCCAGGGGGTACATTTAAAAAATGATTAACGTAGCTGTTTTAGGTTATGGCACGGTCGGGAGCGGTGTTGTTGAGGTCATTAAAAATAACGCTGAACAAATTAAAAAAGCAGCCGGTGAAGAAGTCAAAGTTAAATATATTTTAGACATTCGCGAATTTGAAAACGTTCCTGAACTCGTCAATGATATAAATATAATTTTGAACGACCCCGAAGTTAAAATCGTCTGTGAAACCATGGGAGGTAAAAAGCCGGCTTATGATTTCACACGATTAGCACTTGAGCATAAAAAATCCGTCTGCACTTCTAATAAAGAGCTTGTCGACGCGCACGGAGTTGAATTGACAAGAATTGCCCGTGAAAATAATTGCAGTTATTTATTTGAAGCCAGCGTCGGCGGTGGTATTCCGATTTTGCGTTCGTTACGTGAAGCTTGCGGCCAGGAAAAAATTATTGCAATCATGGGGATTTTGAACGGAACTTGCAATTATATTTTGACGAAGATGAAATCGGGGGCTGACTTTGACGATGTTTTAAAAGAAGCTCAAGCTCACGGTTTTGCGGAACGTAATCCTTCAGCTGATATCGAAGGCCATGACACAGCGCGTAAAATTGCGATTTTAGCCTCGTTAGTATCAGGCTGCCGCGTCTCATATGAAAATATCAAATGCGAAGGAATTACGAAAATCAGTGCGCGCGATTTTGCCTATGCTGAAAAATTAGGAATGTCGATTAAATTGCTTGGCCTTTTTGAAAATGATAATAAATACATTTTGACTGCGCCGTTTTTAATTTCAAACGAACATGCTTTATATAACGTGAACGATGTTTTCAATGGGATTTTAGTTCGCGGCAATATGGTTGACAATTTAATGTTCTACGGTCGCGGAGCTGGAAAATTACCGACGGCTAGTGCTGTTGTTGCAGATGTAATTGAATGTGCGCGTGAGAAAAAATTTGTTGACAACGGATTGACGGGCGCAGAAATTAAATTGAATGACATCAACGACCGCGCCTTTAAATTTTTTGTTCGTGTAAGCAATAAAGAAGACGCTTTAAAAAGATTTTCAAACGTTCAGGAGATAGCGGCTAATTTCAACGATGAATTTGCGTTTATAACGGATTTAATGTCAGGCCGAGAGTTTGATGAAAAAATTTCAGGCTTAGACGTTAAAAACAGTTTGAGGTTACTTTAAAAAATAATTATGAAAAAAGTTGTTAAATTCGGCGGAAGTTCATTAGCGGACGCTGAACAATTTAAAAAAGTTAAAAATATAATTCTTGCTGATGAGACGAGAGCGTACGTTGTCCCTTCAGCACCAGGTAAACGCTACGACGGCGATATAAAAATTACGGACTTGTTATACGAATGTTACGGGCTTGCTTCAGAGGGCAAAAATTTTTATGAACCCTTTCAGGCGATTAAAGACCGTTACAACGGAATAATTCAGGATTTAAATATAAATTTATCGCTGAACGAAGAATTTAGCGTGATTGAGGACAGTTTATTACACAATCCCCAACGCGATTACACAGCTTCACGCGGAGAATTTTTAAACGGTCGGATTATGGCTGAATTTTTAGGACGTGAATTTATTGACGCGAAGGACGTAATATTTTTTGATGAGGCTGGAAATTACGACCATGCTAAAACAATTCCGGTTTTGCGTTCAAGACTTGAGAATTGTGAGAGCGCAGTAATTCCCGGATTTTACGGAACTGATATTAACGGCAACATAAAAACATTTTCGCGCGGCGGTTCAGATATAACGGGGTCAATCGTAGCGAGTGCGTGTAATGCCGGAGTATATGAAAATTGGACGGACGTTTCAGGTTTACTCATGGCCGACCCCAAAATTGTGAGCAGTCCCGCCGTTATCAGCAGCATTACATACAAAGAACTTCGCGAATTAGCATACATGGGCGCGAGTGTAATGCATGAAGATGCGATTTTCCCAGTTAAAAAAGCCGGTATTCCGATTAACATTAAAAATACAAACAGACCTGAAGACGCTGGGACATGGATTGTTGAGAATACGGCTAAACGTTCTAATTACACTATAACCGGAATTTCAGGGCGTAAAGATTTTTGCTCAATAACAATCTCAAAAGATTTAATGCACTCTGAAGTTGGTTTTTGCCGCAAAGTCATTCAATGTTTTGAAGAGAGCGGAATTGCTTTAGAACACATACCTTCAGGAATTGACAGCATAACTGTTATCGTTCAGGAGAATAAATTTATCGAGCATGAGCAGCAAATTTTGAGCAAAATCGCTAAGACAGTATCACCTGAAACTTTAGAGGTTGAGAGCGGAATTGCTTTAATTGCTGTAGTTGGTCGTGGAATGAGAGCGCAAAGCGGAACGGCAGCAAAAATTTTTACAGCATTAGCTAACGCGCGTGTAAACGTCCGAATGATTGACCAGGGTGCTTCGGAACTAAATATCATTGTTGGAGTTGCGAGCGAAGATTTTGAGAGAGCTGTACGTTCTATTTATCATATTTTTGTAGACAACGGCCATTAAAATTTTAAAAAGCTTTAATTTTATAAATGCCTCCCGAATTTTGGTGTAAAAGCTGATTTTTGAGGAGGCAAATTTTTTATATTTTGCGTTTGACCTTCTGAAAATATATATCACAAAAAACAGCCACTCCCTAAAATTGAGAATGGCTATTTTTTATAAAAGAGTTCTGCTTATAAAATTATGAATGCGTGTAATAAAACGTTTTGTGCTTGATTATTTCATAGCGTTGCGCAAAATTTTTCTAATCTCTTTATTATTTGTTAAATCATAAGCTGTACGGCCTTTGTTATTTTTAGCATTGGGGTCTGCTCCGACGGATAATAATAATTTTATAATTTCAGGATTGTTTACACTAACTGCACTCATTAAAACGGTGTAATCAGAAAAATTTAATCTTGCGTTTACATCAGCGCCAGCGTCGATTAAAGTTTTTATTACATCAACGTTATTGTGCCGAACAGCAAACACTAAAGCGTCGTAACCGGTAAATGATACGTAAACCCTTTCGACCTTTGCATTAACATCAGCTCCGGCATCAATTAACATTTTTATAACTTCGGGGTTTGGATTTTTAGCCGCCGCCCACATCAAAACTGTATTGTCAAATCTATCACGCGCGTTAACGTCTGCTCCTGATTTTATGAGCGCGTCTATTTTTTGAGGAGTTGTCGTTTTTAAATGGACTGCCTTTAATAAATCCGCAGTCGCATCACCATAAGCACACGTCGTTAATAAAAGAATTAAACTCGCCGCCAAAACTAAATATTTTTTTATACTTTTCAAAAAACATTCAACCTCCAAAACAATTAAGCTCGGAAATAAAAAATAACTGCGCCAATTTATATAAGTTTTTTAAAAACTTAAAATCAGCGCGAAACGAGCCGGCTAGCACAAAATCTTTATCGCCGAAAAACAAACCACGTCCATGTGTTATAATCTCCCAAGGACAAAAAATGATTTGGCTCTCTGCCATAGACAAAGTGCTAACAAACAAAATCGATTTATAAAGTAATTATAGCACAAAGTTTGTCCTGATTTTTTTATATTTAAGTTTAAAAATTGTTTTTATTCAAAAAATTCATGGCCTGTAAAAAATTTTTCGTACGCAAAATAAAACCTCCTGCTATTTTTCAAACAGGAGGCTTTTAGAAAAATTCTTAATTATTTGCGTTTATGCTTTAATCCAAAAATCAACGCCGCTAAAAATGTAACTGCGCTTAATCCTAAATTACAACCGCCGCCGCCGCCACTGCCTCCGCTAACGTCATTCGTTGTTGGATTTGTATTAGTTTTTGTACTTGATGAATTATCGCCGCTGTTGGTGATATCGCTGGTTTCAGGAGTTAAGCTGGTTGAGCCGATGAAAAATTCTAAATCCCATTTTTCGTCATATTTTCCATCGCCAATCAAAATATAAGGCACGTCGTCATCTGTGAAAGTTTTTATGAATGCGTTCGTATACCCTTGACTGTCTGTTATGCCGCTGTCCGCTAATATCGTTATAAATTCAAAAACTACTTCGTCGTCATATACAAAAGCTTTTACGCATTTTGATAAATCAACTCCCTGACGGCTGACAGCTCCTAATAAATCAACGTCCAATTCCGGCATTACAGCTGAACGTACCCAAATCGTAGCGTAATTTCTGAAATTATTTATTAGTTCGAGCGTTCCGCTTGATGAGGCTATTCTGTCCCAATTTGAAGAGATTAACGAATTGCTGCGCGCTAATTTCAAACGCATTAAGACAGGTTGTAACGCTACTGTTGTCGGTGTTGGTGTCTTATCTTCTGATGAAGCGTCTCCGGAAACAGCTATGTTGGCAGAACTTAATTCGACTAATCCAGCAGGAACAGCCTTAGAAATTCCGAACGCATTATAACGGTTTGAGCCTAAGTAACTCGTTGTCGGAGTAACCGCACTGTCTGCCGCATCAATCATTGAACCGCTTTTGCCCATAATGTTGCGTAATTGATAATCGGTGTTGCTCTCGTTCTGAGTTAAATTTACAAATTCCATATTGAAGCCGCGTACACCAACATCGTTTGAAGTATATAGATATTGCATTTCGCCAGCCGCAGTCATTCCGCCGATAATTTTATATTTGAGCGTTAAATTGCTTGGGGTTTGGCTTGAGTATTCATATAATGCAAAAGATTCGCTCGTATCGTTCTCAGTGCTTAAAGTATTGGCCGTATTCGTATAAACAGTGATTAAGCCCGGAGCTATTTGGCTATGGCTGTCTAAATAAAATTTATCAGGCAACGTCCCGCGCATATCACGAACGATATTAAATTCCCAATGGTCAGGTGTAATATCTCCCTGATTTATCATGTCATAACGTTGTAATTTATAGCGCGTGCCGGTGTTGTTAGTAATGCGTGTCTCGATTTTGTATTCAGGCATTGCTGTTGTTGCGTCTGCTGTTGAGCGCAAAATAAAAAATGTTCCTAAATCTTTTGTCTCGCTGGCATCAGCCGCCCAATCGAATTTTACACGGTTAATAATATTGCCTTCGGTTACGGTGTTTGTTACGACTGTGTTACGGTTATTATTATTCCTGTTATTCGTGTTTAGCGAATTATTATAAATAATCATGTCAAAGCCTAAAGGGTTTGTGCTTGCGTTACCGTCGGAGACATTTGCTATTACAACGGGCAATAAACTCGACTCGCCGTAATTGTTATAACCCGTCATAAAATCAGCGTTCTGTGAAAAATTCATATAACCTAGCGCGCTGCCGTAAGTATTAGAATTTCCGCTGATATAAACTCTTGCTGTTAAATCATCTCCGGGCATTACGTTATCTTTATTTTCAGAAAGGGTCGTTCTGATTGAGTATGCTCCGTCGAAATCTGAAAACGTTATACGCTCGCCAACAGAACGTACAGGACAAATATATAAATAATTTCTGGTGTCTGAATATTCGAGTGTGTATGTTTCTGTATCGGATTTATCGTAAATAATATCGTCTGAAAGTTTATATACCAGCGTGTTTGATGAATTATAAATCTCTGCTGAAGTCGTATCGCCTGAAATTGTATACACTAAATTCCCGCTGATGTCTAAAATTTGCGTATCGCCTGAAATTGTATAAGCTACGCCGCCGGAAGTCCCATAACCTGAATAAATTTTATTGCGGTTAGTGCCGGTTAGAGGAATTGTATAACTAATTGGTGAATGAATATCATACGTGTAATTCCCGTAAGTTCCTGAACTGCGCCCCCACCAAAATGGAAAATGTCTAGCATAAGCGTTAGCAAACGTCATATTGAAATCTCCGCGCCCTTCTGTTATGACGAGGCACAAACTTTCAAAAGGGTCAGCATACGTATCATATAAACTGCTAACAGAAGCACTAACCCATTCGTTATACGCTTTATTGGGTTCAGTAACGAGGACGTAATTATAATCATTCAATAAATCAGCCGCCGTCTCGAAAGTTATGGAAGCCATTTCGCCGCCTAAAGTTCGTCTATAAACTGAACGCCCGTTGTTATTATTACCGCTACCGCCTGAGCCGCCGTTAAAATATGACCAGAAATAATTTTCGTAGACTGTCGCAAACCATTGATTGCCGGCAATAACACTATCTCTGGCATTACCGGAAACGCTTCTCAACTGATAATTAAAACCTCTGTCATTAACGCCTGTCGTGTCGACACCGTCTTCGTCTTCATCAAATACCCAGTTATAAAGATGATAAGGGTCTTGAGTTCCTGTTGTTGCGGCTAAGATTTGATTTGTGTTTAAAAATATTGACAGGGCAAAAATGAAAATCGGCGCGAAAAATTTTTTAATCATGTTAAAAATAATTCCTCCGTTAAAAATTTAAAAATTTAATTCGGTATTCCAACATAAGTAACTGTAACGTCTCCGCCGAACTCAGGTGATAAATCAAGCCCCTGTTTCATGCGGTGGAAAGTTACGGTTTTTTGTGCTCTTACAGCTGCTTCTAATTCTTCTCCGGTGTTGCAGTCCAAGCCTGAAGGAATATCGACAGAGATTACGCACGTAGCATATTTATTGATTGACTCAATCGCTCTTTTGTGCAGACCTTCAACGTTACGGCTCAATCCTGTTCCAAAAATCGCGTCTATACAAGTTTCGCAACCTTTTAAAGCGTGTTCAAATTCTTCAAAATTTTCCTCATTGACCGTAAATAAGACTTCCGGTGCTAAATGGCTCATAATTTTTAAATTAGTTTTAAAATCGTCGCGCTTTGCTTTATTAGGGTCTCCGATTATGTAAACGCGAACGTCTTTGCCTAAGATGCATAAATGTCTAGCTATTGCCAAACCGTCGCCGCCGTTATTACCAGTTCCGCAGACGATAGCAAAAACGGCGTATTCTCTTACTTCGTTGACAAAGGCTATTGCTGCATTTTCCATTAACAAAATCCCTGGAATGCCAAACTCTTCTATTGCGCGGACATCAGCTTTACGGGCTTGTTCTCTTGTAACTGCTTCAGGATAATCTATATCATGATAAATAACCTTACGTTCATGAAATTCGGGCATTAACAAAAATTGCTCCTTGTAAAAAAATTTTTGCTAATTATATTACACACCAGGAACAAAAATTTTTAACGGCTATATATTGAAGGGAGATTATTTTTATGAGATATTTTAAATCTGTAAGATTTTTAAATTTAACGGTTATATTTTTGGCGGCTATGACTTTTTTAAATAGCGCACATGCTGAATTAAAAACTGCGTCATTCGATTTAAGGCGTGCGCTTCCAAATAATTCAACACCTCCCGAACGCAAGACACCTTTAAATATTTTGCCTGCTCTCAATAAAAATGAAGGCATAATTCGGCGTGTGAAAATTTCTGATGACAATTTAAAAGTCGTAGCATTAACGTTTGACATGTGCGAACTTGACACTGTTACGACCGGTTGTGACATAGACAGCATGAATTTTTTAATTGAGAATAAAATTCCGGCGACGTTATTTATTGGCGGCAAATGGGCTAGGACACATTCAAGGCGCGTGAAAGAGTTAATGCTTGAAAATTTATTTGAGTTTGCAAATCATAATTGGTCTCATGGAAATTGTGCTTTATTATCTGAAAAAGGGCTTAAAGCTCAAATTTTATGGACACAAGCTCAATATGAATTATTACGCGAAGAGTTAGAGTTTGAAAATTTAAATAATAATATGCAAAAAGTTCCGGTGCTTTTTCGATTACCGTACGGCAGAAGTTCAGAAAGCGCGCTCAAAATAATTGATGAATTAGGTTTGCGCGTTATTCAATGGGATGTTGCGGCTGAGGCAGGAGACAATTCAAATTTAAAACGTGCAAAATCAAACGCTAAAAAAGTTGTAAGCATGACTAAGAGCGGTTCAATATTATTATTTCATGCGAATTTAGTTCCGAAAGGCACAGTGAATTTATTACGTTATGTTGTAGAAGAATTACAAGCCCACGATTATAAATTTGTAACCGTAAGCGAATTATTAACGTTGGGCGAACCTGAATGCGTTAAAGACGGTTATTTTTCATACAAAGGTGATAATAAAGCTCTTGATAAAAAATTCGGCATTGACGGCACAGGCCGCAGATATAAATTTATAGGCGAATGATAGCTATACATCTCCATAACTAAAATTAGGGTTTCCCCGCTGATTTTTGCTAAATATAGCACAAACTTTAATACGCCCGCGCTATAATTTGTGAGTTCAAAATTTTGCTTTAAAGGAGTAATTTTTAAGTGCGTAAAATAATTTTTGCGTTAGTTTTAGTTTTAAGTTTTAGTGTTAGTGCTTCGGCAGAATTAAAAATCGGATTTTTTGAGCAATTAAATTCAACGCCTGAAGAGTTTCAATCGAGTTCGCTTTCATATTCTATTCATCACATGTCATTATTATCAAAAGGTCATGAGGGCGGCTATAAGTGTTTATTTTTCGATGACTTATCGACGCAGTTAATGGCACTCGAAGCAGGTGTTATTGATGAAGTTGACATGCCTGCTGTTAGTGCTGTTTATGTTTTGAACACTTGCGGCGGCAAATATAATTTAACATGCTATGAATATTCAACAACACCGATGTATTTATCGATGGGCTTTTTGAAATCAAATCCAAACGGCGAAACTTTACGTGAAAAATTTGACAGTGCAATTAAATCAATGAAAGCCGACGGGACGTTAAGCAATTTAATTTTGACTTATGTTATCGAGCCTGATTTAAACGAGTTAAAATCCGTAACATTTGAAAAATTTGACGGTGCTGATGAGATTAAAATTGCTGTTACCGGTGATTATCCTCCGTTAGATTATATTCGTGCAGACGGGACAGCAGCAGGTTTTAACACAGCAGTACTTGCAGAAATCGGAAAGCGTTTAAAAATGAATATCAAACTCGTAAACATTAACACTGCTTCTAGGACATCGGCTTTAACTTCAGGACGTGCGGACGTTGTATTTATGTATTTAATTGCAGAAGGCGTAGACAAGCAAAGAGACGCGCCCGAAGGAATTTTATTATCAGAGCCGTATTATAAATTTTTTGAATTTATGCATATTGGTTTAAGCAGGGAGGAAAAATAACGTGAAAAAATTTTTGCTGGCATTTATTTTAATTTTATCGTTAAATTCCGTTGCGTTTGCTAAATTAAAAATTGGAACTGTTACAAATATTCCGGCTTTAGCTAATGAAGTTAAAAATGCACCGTTAGGATATTATACGGACAGATTATCGGTTTTATCAGCGTTACACTCTAAAAATGACGAATGGGTATTTTTTGACGATTTTTCGACAATGCTTACGGCTTTAAATTCCGGTGCGATTGATGAGCTTGATACGTTTGCCGTAACAGCTAGTTATCTTTTGAACACGAACCCTGAATTTAAATTAGTATGTATTGATTATTCAAATATACCAATGTTTTTATCGATGGGTTTCAGAAATGATGAAGACGGATATCAAATTCGTGATATGTTCAACGACGCAATTAACGCTATGACCATTGATGGCTCATTAAAAGCTTTAATAACTGCTTACATAAAAGAACCTGGCAAACGTGAACCCGAAATAGCTAAATTTGCAAAATTTAAAGACGCTCCGGAAATTAAAGTTGCTGTAACTGGTGATTTGCCGCCGTTAGATTATGTTAGAGCCGACGGGACACCTGCTGGATTTAACACGGCTGTGCTTGCTGAAATCGGGCGGCGTTTACAAGTTAATATAATCCCTGTGAATATAAATTCAGGAGCTAGGACGGCTGCGTTAACTTCTGGACGTGTCGATGTTGTATTTTGGTATATGACCGAAGGCTTAGAATATTTGCAGCGATTTGTTCCCGAAGGCGTTTTGATATCAATGCCGTATTATGAATTTCATGAGTTCATGCACGTAGCTCGTAAAAAATAATTTTTCGAGAGAATATTTTTTAAGCGGAGTTTCAAAGCTCCGCTTTTTATTTTTATAGACCGTTAAAAAATTGATACATTGTTTTTAAAAATATTTCTATAAATTTTTGCGAATACGAAATTTTTTTAAACTTTTTGTAGTTGTACATGTAGTTGCAAAAAATAACAGCTCCCCCAAATTAAAAAGGAACTGCTTATTTAAAAATATATCACACAAAAAATATTTCGGCTGAAATTTTTAACGGATTAAAATTTAATAAGCATTTGACAAAATTAAAAGCCGGTTATAATATTTCACACGTTGTTTTTATGTGGTGGGTTGGCCGAGAGGCTGAAGGCGCTCGCCTGCTAAGTGAGTATAGGGACTAATATCTCTATCGTGAGTTCAAATCTCACACCCACCGCCATTTAAGACACATGCGGCAGTAGCTCAGCTGGATAGAGCGAAAGTCTACGGAACTTTAGGTCGTGGGTTCGAATCCTGTCTGCCGCGCCATTCATTTTAAAATTAAGATTTAAAATTTGAGATCAATGCGGCTTTAGGGATTATCAAAAATTCATGAGGCCGTTTTTTTGTGCTTGTATTAAAATTTATAACTAGGCTTTAAATTTCACGAATGCTTTTAACCGGTCGCGTAGTGTTCTTGAAAATTTCGAGCGATATATTTTTTAAGGAGTTTTTATTTACGATGAAAAAAATTTTTATGGCGAGCTTTGTGATTTTAGCGTTATGTTCATGTGCGTTTGCTGACTCTTTTAAAATTGGCGGCACTGGCCCTTTAACTGGCGGCGCAGCAATTTACGGTAACGCGGCTAAAAATGGTGCTGAAATTGCCGTAGACGAGATTAACGCGATGAATGGCAATATTAAATTTGAGTTACGTTACGAGGACGATACGCACGACGCTGAAAAGGCCGTTAATGCTTACAACGCTTTAAAAGATTGGGGAATGCAAATCTCATTAGGTTCAGTAACTTCAAAACCATGTGAGGCTACTGCGGCTGAAAATTTTGCTGACAGAATTTTTGCGTTAACTCCTTCTGCTTCATCTGTTGCTGTTACGGCTGGCAAAGATAATGTTTTTCAAATGTGCTTTGTTGACCCAAATCAGGGGAGTGCTTCGGCTCAGTATATTGCTAAAAATAAGTTAGGCAAAAAGATTGCTGTTATTTGGAAAAATGACGACGTTTATTCAAAAGGTATCCGCGACACATTTGTTACTATGGCTAAAACATTAGAGCTTGAAGTTGTGAGTGATACGACTTTTGCGGACGGTAACGATACGGATTTCTCGGTACAGCTTTCAGACGCTCAGAACAAGGGTGCTGATTTAGTATTTTTGCCCATGTATTATCAACACGCCTCGTTAATTTTAGCCCAAGCTGCCGGAATGGATTACGCTCCAAAATGGTTTGGTGTTGACGGAATGGACGGTATTTTAACAATGGAGGGCTTTGATAATTCGTTAGCTGAAGGCGTAATTTTATTGACACCGTTTAACGCTGATGCTAAGGACGCAAAAACTCAAGCTTTCGTCGCTGAATACAAAAAACGTTTTAACGAAGTACCTAACCAATTTGCAGCCGACGGTTACGATTGCGTTTATGCTTACAAACAAGCTCTTGAAAATGCAAACGCTAAAGACACGATGAATGCTCAAGAGTTATGCAAGTTAATGATTAAAGAATTTACGACGATGACATTTGACGGCATTACTGGCGAGAATGTAAGCTGGGGTGCGAACGGTGAAGTTACGAAAGACCCTAAAGGCATGATTATTAAAGACGGTGCTTATGTCGGACTTGAGTAATTTATTTAAGATTCGCGTATAAAATTTTTTAATAATAATTTTTCAAATTCAATTTAATTTTTCAGGGGTACTTTGGCCGGAAGTACTCCTAATTTTTTTATAAATGCGCAATAAAAAACAGGCTCTTTGCGAACCTGTCTTTAAAAAATTTCTTAAAAATTTAATTTAATTATGCAACTTTTGTTGTAGTAGTTGTTGTTTCGCCGGTATCAAGAGCTGTGCGTGTAACAGTTTTAACGCCGTCTTTAATTGTTGTTGTTTCAGAATACATAACGCCGTTTATAACTACCATTTTTGTTGTAGTGCTGTCTTCTGAGTCGTCGTCATCATCTGAGCTTGTTGTCGTAGTTGTTGGAGCAGCTCCGCCGGCCTGTTGAGTTTTTGAAGGTTGAATTTTCACAGCAAAATGACTTTCGTCAGGTTCTTCGTCTGTGCTGTTCTTTGATTCATTTTGAGCTTCAGAATTAGCAGTTGCTGCCAATCTACCTTGAGCGTTATAAATTCCAGCTGCCGCTAAATCGGGGCTTTCATCGTGTACGTAAGTATCAACTTTTTTAATTTCTTGCGCTTTGCTTTCTTGTTCTTCAGCGATTGGGGTTTGTTGAACTTGTCTTACGTTTTGAGCCGCCGCCGCTGATGAGATAAGACTGTAATCATAGCCATTGATTTCCATTTTTGAACGCTTCCTTTGAAAAATTTTATTTATAAAATAATTATAAACGCTTGAAATTGTGAAAACAATATAAATTAAATGTGTTAATATTATGAAAAATTTTTAGAAGGAAAGATAAATGAATATTAAATATGCATTATGGAAATTTTTAGATAAAAAGCGTTCTGTTGGATTTAGCTCAGCCGTTCGTTTCGGTGTCAAAAAAATTCTTGGCTTAAGTGCGATAGAAGATGAAATGAGTGTGTTTAGGTATGTCATAAACCATTACATGGACATAACAAAAATTCCTCCAGCTACAGGTGCATTAAGAGAATTGCAGTTGAGTTTAGCAGCTTTTTTAAATGTCTTTAGCGAGATGATGAAAAACGATGGCTTTGAATTTTGGTTAGGCGCAGGGACATTATTAGGTGCTGTAAGACATAAAGGATTTATTCCTTGGGACGATGACATTGATATTTATATGAAACGCGAAGCTTTTGATAAATTTATAGCTGTTTTGCCTGAATTATTAAGGAAATATGGTCTTGATGATGTAATTTCATTTGGTCATTCTATGGTGATGGCACAGGCTTTTTATAAAAAAGGCTCTGGCGT
>CAJODZ010000030.1:0-433 GCA_905233645.1 uncultured Synergistales bacterium
TGAAATTATGCGTGCTAAAAAAATTATCGGGACTTCACTTGAGGCTGCTGTACAGGTTAAAAAATCTCAGGCTCTCGAAAAAATTATTAACGCTTTCACACCCGACGAATTAGCTGATATCGCAATCGTGTCAAAATTTGAATGGGTCGATAACGATTTAACATTGCCCGAAAAATTTAATGACGCTGAAACAAATATCGACTTGGCCGCAGGTTTTGTAACTGGTACTAAATGTCCTCGTTGCTGGAAATATTCCGACCATGCCAACGAAAACGGTTTATGTCCGCGTTGCGCGAAAGTCATGCATGAAGATTAAGCGCGAAATTATTTTTTAATTTTACCAAAATCAGCCGTAAAGCCCTCGACTTTAGTCGTAGGGATATAAGGCTTTGAAATTTTAATCTGTTCTGATAAAATCATCATTGTCGAGCTG
>CAJODZ010000030.1:481-2680 GCA_905233645.1 uncultured Synergistales bacterium
GAGGAGAATCTGTAAGACACTCGCAAGGGTGCAAGGTTCGTTGATACCAGAATCCCCCGACTTTAGTCGTGGGGAGTACGTCAAAGTTTTGAGCTTCCCTTTGATTAAATTTTTGGGAGGCTCTTTTTTATGCACATTTGCATTTTCAAGAATAAAAATTCCGCGCGCGTTTGTGTTTTATAAAAATTTGGCCTATCATTAACAAGTTTATATAAAAAATTTTTCAGGGGGGATTTTTTTGCATAAGATACTAGAGAAAAAACGCCTTTCACATGACGCAGAACGTGAACAGGATGTATTCTATTTTAAAGTTGTAGCACCCGAAATAGCACGCAATAGAAAAGCCGGACAGTTTATTATTTTCCAGATTGATGAAGATTTCGGCGAACGCATTCCATTGACGGTAGCTGATGCTAACGCTGAAGAAGGCTGGATTGCAATCGTCTTTCAAACTGTTGGCGCAACGACTAGAAAATTATCACGCTTTGAAGTCGGTGATAGCATTCCTGTCATTGTTGGCCCGTTGGGAAGTCCTACTCACATCGTTAAAAAAGAAAATACGATTTTATGTGTCGGCGGCGGGATTGGAGTAGCTCCTATGCACCCGATTGCGCAAGCTCATCACAATTTAGGCAACCACGTAATATCAGTCATTGGAGCGCGTACAAAAGATTTAATTATTTTTGAAGATATGTTAAAGGCCGCGTCTGATGAGTTAATCGTTGTAACTGATGACGGCTCAAACGGACGTAAAGCACTCGTAACAGAACCGTTAAAAGAGATTTGCGAACGTGAAAAAGTTGATGAAGTTATCGCGATTGGCCCTCCGATAATGATGAAATTCTGTGTTGAAGCTGCTAGACCTTTCGGAGTTCCGATTACGACATCATTAAATACAATTATGATTGACGGAACTGGTATGTGCGGTTGTTGTAGAGTTCGTGTTGGTGGCGAAACTAAATTTGTTTGCGCCCGAATTTAACGGTTACGAGGTTGATTTTGATAACATGATGAAGAGAATGACGGCGTTTAAAGACAAAGAGCGCGAAGCTGACCATAAATGCCGTGTAGGTTTAAATTAAGGCTGGTGAAAAATTATGAGCGAACATAAAACTAAAGAACAATTACAAGCCGAAGCCGAAAAATTATTTAATGATTTACAGGGCAAAAATTTAACTCCAAAAGATAGAGCCGCTATTCCTCCTCAAGAGATGCCCTCACGCGACCCGATTAAACGTGCTCATGAAATGGGTGAAGTAGCTTTAGGTTACACCGAAACTCAAGCGCGCGTAGAGTCTGAACGTTGTTTGAAATGCGGAGCTGCTCCCTGTAAAAAAGGTTGCCCCGTCGGAGTGCCGATACCTGAATTTATTTCGCATATTCAAAAAGGTGATTTTAAAGGTGCTGTCGACACAATCAAGCAAACGAATTTATTACCTGCTATTTGCGGACGTGTCTGTCCTCAAGAGAAACAATGTCAAAGCTTCTGCACAGTCGGCAAAATGTTAAAGTCTCCTGAGAAAGCCGTAGCGATTGGTCGTCTTGAAAGATTTGTTGCGGATTGGGAACGTGCTAATAATCAAATCACTGTTCCAACGCCTGCTCCTGATACCGGCAAAAAAGTCGCTGTCATTGGTTCAGGGCCTGCCGGTTTAACTGTAGCTGCTGATACTAGACGCGCCGGACATAGTGTTACAGTTTTTGAAGCGTTCCATAAAGCCGGCGGAGTTACTGTTTACGGGATACCTGAGTTCAGACTTCCGAAAGAGATAGTTTCAAAAGAAGTCGAGAACTTAAAAAAGATGGGCGTAGAATTTAAAACGAGCTTTTTAGTTGGACGTACAGAGACGCTTGAGCAATTATTAGACCGTGAAGGCTTTGACGCGGCGTTTATCGGAACTGGTGCCGGACTTCCGAAATTTTTAGGGATTGACGGCGAAAATTTAATCGGTGTCTTCAGCGCAAACGAATATTTAACTAGAGCGAACTTGATGAAAGCTTATGACACTGAACACGCCGACACACCGTTATATGACGCGAAACGAGTTGCTGTTTTTGGCGGCGGTAACGTTGCTATGGACGGTGCGAGAATGGCATTGAGGCTTGGCGCTGAAAAAGTATATTGCGTTTATCGCCGTACTCGTGCTGAAATGCCGGCTCGTGCTGAAGAAGTAGCGCACGCTATTGAAGAGGGTGTCG
>CAJODZ010000030.1:2693-13416 GCA_905233645.1 uncultured Synergistales bacterium
CCAACGAGATTTATTGGCGATGAGAAAGGCAAATTAACGGGCGTTGAACTTTTAACATATGAGTTAGGTGAACCCGATGAATCAGGCCGCCGTAAACCTGTAGCAATTCCCGGAACAGAACATATTTTAGAGATTGACGCGGCGATTGTTGCATTAGGAAATTCATCAAATCCGTTAATGGCACAGACAACAAAGGGACTTGATATTAACAAGCGCGGAAATATCATCGTTGATGAAAATCAAAAGACCAGTATTCCTCGTGTTTGGGCTGGCGGCGATATCGTTTTAGGAGCGGCGACTGTCATTTTAGCGATGGGTGAAGGACGTAGAGCAGCTGCCAGTATTAACGAATATTTAGCCGGAAAATAATCGCGTAAATTTTTAAATTCAAATTATAAATTGCGGAGAGGTGTTGAAAATTTTTAAATGCCCTCCGTTTTTTTATGCGCTAAAAAATCCCCTCTGCTTTTACACAGAAGGGAATTACTTAGAATTTAGAAAAATTAGGAGTATGATTTCGAGCGTTAATTCAAATGTTTAATAAAACAATCCGCCTAAATTGAATACACCGAGCCAAGCAAGTAAGACGTTAATTAAAACATTCGCTACTGATAACAAGAACAGTGTTGTAAACATTTTGTTCATCTCTTCGGTGGTTGTCTCTTTTGAGGCTGAGTACGATGACATTATGATTGCTCCTCCTGTTGATAATGGACTGATTGCCGCCGCGAATGATGTTGCTGTGATTGCGGAGATGACTTCAACATAACTTACGCCAGCAAACTGTTTGCAAACGTCCGCCGCTATTGGATATAACGCCGGCATTACTACGCCTGTTGTTGAACTTACCCATGATAAAATTCCTGATGTTGCCGCCATAATTGGTGTTGCTGTACCTGCTGTCATGAGGCTTGCTAAGTAATCTGATACTAATTTGATGCCGCCTAATTTGTTAATTACGTTGACTAAAGCTCCAACGCCGCAGATAAATATTAACGTTCCCCAAGGAATACCCTTAATTGCTTTTTTCTCATCAGCGCAACCAAGTAAGATTAACACGCTCGCCGCTATGAAAGAGAACAAACCTGTGTCAAATTTAAAGCCGATGCAGCAAATTACGACGATTATGATTGTGATGATTGTAATTCTTTGTTCGCGGTTGAATTTAGGAACTTCCGACCACTTTAACGGATTGTCCGCATTAACTTTATAGCCTTTATAAAGAATATACACAACTAATGTGAATATAAATCCTGATAACAAAGTCGATAAGAACAAGTGTAAACCAAATCCCGAATAACCTAACGGCTCTGATAATTGACGGGCTAAAATTCCTGTGATTGATAACGTTGAAGCTCAGCCGGCGTTAGCTCCGAGTTTCGCATATAATGACGTTGCCATAGGGTTAATCTTCATTTCAAAGGCTAAGTACATCGCAAAAGTTGTCATTAAAATTCCTGCGGCGATATGTCCTGGCCCGATAGCTGATATAAAAGCTGACAGCACAAACATTAAAATCGGAATTAAAACAGTATGCTTACCAACGAGCGCAACAACTTTTTTAGAGAATAAATCAAGAGTTCCGTTTTGCGAGGCCATGCCGAACATGAAAGTTACACCGACTAACGTTACGAACATTGAAGAACTGAAGCCAGCTGTAATTTGGGACGCTTTCATTCCGCCTACAGTACCTAAAATGAATGCCGCACCTAACGCGAAAAATCCTAAATTTATTTTTTTAATAAATCCTATCGCTACGACTAACGCTAAAACTAAGAGTGATATTACCGGCAAATAAGGTTGAACAGACTGTAACATTTTAAATTAAACCCTCCTGAAAAAATTTTTTATTCTTGAAATTTAAAGTCTTACTGTTGCGATACCGTCCATAATTAAATTCGCTGTTCTAAATCCGAAAGTGTCCGCGATTTCTGGTATATTGCCCTTCATCTCAAAATCAGCTCCGCACTCTAAAATTCCTGCCGGATGTCCAATTCTGATAAATTGAGTGTCAAAATTTTTCGCGATAACTTGATTTACGATTGAGTTTGGAATTACAGCCGCCGCCGCCGTACACATAGCACCGGTCATAGCGTAAGAAGGGTGAGGCTTTTGCATTGACATCATACGGGACAGGAGGTCAATATTTTCTTTTTTAATCTCTTTGCCGTCCGGCGTAACGTAATCTTCAGGTTCAGCGACAAAAGTCATTTTCGGAATGCCTGGAGTTTCCCAAGCTGATTTTGTGTAATCGCTGATAAGACCAAGTTTTACAGCGGCAAGCCCTCTAATTTTTTCGAGCAAATCTAACATTTCGTGTTTAGCATTCAATTCATCGGGTAATTCTTTTCCAGTTAAGCCGATTGCCTTAGCTTTTACGAAGACTAACGGATTAGCCGCGTCAACGATTGAAACTTCGACTTTGCCGAAATCCGGAACATCTAAAACATCAATAACATTTCCGGTTGGTAATAAGCCTTTGCCTAAAGTTCCTGAAGGTTTGACGAATTTTAATTTAACCGGTGAGGCTGTGCCTGGAACACCTGCTATCGCAAAATCGCCTGAGTATTCAACTTCGCCGTTAGGCGTTTTTACATCAGCTTCGATAATTTTGCCGGTGTTGGTGTTAAAAATTCTAACGCTTGTTATTCCGTCGTTCGCCTTAATTAAACCTTTTTCGATTGCGAACGGAGCAACGCCTGATGAAATATTTCCGCAGTTACCTTTATAACTTACTAAGGGTTTATCAACGGAGACTTGAGCAAATGTGTAATCAATATCAGCTTCGGGGTTGTCAGATTTTTTAATGATAGCGACTTTGCTTGTTACTGAGTATGAACCGCCAAGACCGTCAATTTGTTTTGCGTCAGGGCTTCCCATAAGTCGAAGTAATATTTTATCGCGCTCATCTTGATTTTCAGGAATATCATTTTCAAGAATATAAACGCCTTTACTAGTACCGCCGCGAATAATTGAAACAGGTATTTTATTTACAGTTACAGACATTTTTAAAGCCTCCGTTTTATATTTTTAAACTTTTTAATTTCGTGTTGTTCTTTGTGGACGGTGAAATAATAACCCTAATGTATTATAATGTGAAATACATGTTAATTATAAAAATCATAACTTTAAATTATGGAGAGTGTTATCAATGGATTTTAGAGAGCTTTCGTATTTAATAGCCGTTGCTAAATTTCAAAATATAACTAAAGCGGCTGAAGCGTTATGTATCAGTCAACCAGGACTAAGCAAATTTTTAACCGGTCTTGAGAATGATTTAGGCTTGAAATTATTTGAACGTATCGACAAAAAATATTTGCCTACTTACGCCGGAAAGAGATATTTAGATTACGCGAAAAATATTTTGGACACTAAAGCAAGTCTCGACGCTGAATTAGCCGATATCATTAAAAAAGATTTTGGAGCGTTATATATTGGCATTCCGAATATGCGCTGTACGTACATGCTGCCGAAAATTTTGCCAGCGTTCAATAAAAAATATCCTAACGTCAAAATAAACATCATCGAAGGGCCGAGCGCAATGCTTGATAAAAAATTACTTGAGGGCGATTTAGATTTAGCTTTTTACAGCAAACACCCCGAAATAAATTACGGTCTTGAATATGAGAAAATTGCTGTTGAAGAATTGTTAATATGCGTGCAAAAAAATCATCCTGTTAAAAAATTTTCGCATGACAATCCAGCAAGCAGTTATAAAAAAATTGATTTAAGCATTTTGAAGAACGAACGTTTAATTTTGCTTTCACCCGAACAACGCACCGGCCAAATTTCGCGGTTATATTTAAAACAGGCCGGAATAAATTTAACAAACTCAATCACGATAAATAACATGCCTGCGATAATCGAACTCACCGAAAAAGGCTACGGGGTATCATTTATATTTAATTCTCATTTGAGATATCAAAGCCCTGCGCCCGAAATTGATTGTTTTAGCTTTGGCGAGCCGTGTGTGAAATCAGATTTTGTTGCAGCGTTCAGGAAAAATTATTATTTACCCAAATACGCGCGCGATTTTATATCATATGTAAAAAAGCTCTACGCCGAAAAATAATTTTTATCGGGCTTGTTGTATAATGTTTACGCTTAAAAAATCTCTGACCAAATAAAAAATAAGCCCGTTTTTTGCAACTACGTTTACCACTACAAAAAAGCTTTTATAAAATTAACAAAGCACTTTAAAAAATACACTTTAACTTTTAAATAAAGTATCAAATTTTTTTAGGCAAGTTTTTAATTTTTAGGTTTGACCTTTTGAAAATTTGTGCATAAAAAATCCCCTTGCTATATTTCAAACAAGGGGGTTAAAAATTTTTAAATCATCTAATTTTCTAATGCGTGCAAAAAATATGTTACAGCTAATAAATCTGCACTTCCGGACGGACTGATATTGCGTGCTATAAAATCGCGGTCAAGCATTAAAATTTTTTCGGGGTCGTAATCTTTTTTGAGTGCGTTAAAAATCTTTAGAGCTTGCGTTTTCGCGTACTCACAAGTTTTTAAATCGTGCCGCGAAATTATATTACTGTCATCATTATGAGCAATAATATTTAAAAGCGTTAGTGTCATTGCGTCGTTTAAAGTCATTCCGCGTTCTAAAAATTCTTTTAGAACAGGCAAACCGTAATTTTTCACGATTGCATAACCGCTTTCCGCTTCGCCTCTTGCTCCTGTAACGCCGTATTTAATGAAAACGCGCTCACCCTTAGTTAAAATTTCAGGCGGTTTAGTTTTTGCGTTGTGTAAATCGTTACATAAGCCCTCCGACATTTCAGCAACGAGCTTTAAAATTCTTTCAGCGTCAAAAAATTTTTCGTGCTTATAGAAAAATCCTGCGCTCGCGCTCAAAATTCCGAGTGAAAAAATTTCGCCCTTGTGCGTGTTTACGTTATTGGTTGCTTTAAACATATCTTTTTCAGCTTCAAGACCGATTTTACGCAATGCCGGCCAAGTATTTTTTAAATCATCTGCTTTGAAACCAACATCAGCACATTTTTCAAAGCATGAACGCAAAGAGGCCGCACTCTTCATGAACGTGAAAAAATCCATATCAGAATGAGCGCCGGAATTATTTTTATCAACGAGGCCAGGCTTTGGAGTTACAGACACTTCAATTAGCATGGCCTCTAATGCTAAATCACCAATTCTTTTAACCGCGTTCATTATTCTTTTCTAGTGAGACACGATAAATTTTTTGCGGTTGTGAATTTTGTTGTGATTGAGATTTTTTACCGCCGAAAAGGTTATCCCACCACAACCAGACACGCCAAATGCATTTATACGCCGCCGGTATCGAAATCATTGCTAACATTCCGCCCGCAATTAAACCTCCTATCGCGACGACCGCTATTGGCAACTTCATCTCCGAACCGCGTCCGCGTGATAATAACGGCAATAACGAGACAACAGACGTTACGACAGCCATTAACAATGATTTAAATCTAACGTGGCAGGCTTCTTCAACTGCTTCAAACGGGTGTTTGCCTTGCAGTCTTAAAACTTCAGCGTAATCAACGACGACAATAGCATTATTAACAACCATTCCGACTAACATAATCATTCCGATTAAAGCGAAAATCGAAATATTAACGCCGGAAATTAACATTGACGGAACAACACCGATTGCCGCCATTGGAACTGTACACAAAATTATTATCGAGTATGTCCAGCTTTCAAGCACCGAAGCAACGACCAAATACGTAACAACGATTGCTATTATTAACGTGCGAATAAGTTCTGTGAAATTTTCGGACATATCTTCTTGTTCACCGCCGAAATTTATGCTAACGCCCTCAGGAAGTTTTACACTGTTTACCACTTCGCGCATTCTTGCATTACCTTCACCCGAAGTTATGTAGCGGACATCTCCTGTAACAACGACTGCTCTTTGACGTTCAACGCGCCTAATCTCGGTTGGTGAGTTGCTCCATTGCAAATCGGCCATTTCATCAAGAGGGACTAAGCCGTAACCAGTCATAATCGGTAATTCGTGAGCGTTAAAAATATCACTGGCCTTCTCTTTGCTTATTCTGGCCTTAATATCATATTCGTAACCGCCCTGTCTGAATTTTCCAGCGTCGCGCCCGATTAAATAACCTCGAACGATACTTGCTAAATCAGAAATATTTAAACCCAACGGTGATAAACGCCAACGAATGGGGTGTACTTGTAATTCTGGTTTGCCCATTTCCATTTCGATATTTAAATCTCGAACGCCCGGAACGTTTCGACCTTTTGTTACGATTTCTTCAGCAACAGAATATAAAACATTTAAGTCATCGCCCTTAACCTGAATTTCGATTACGTTGCCAAAACCCTGACGAGTTGCAGAAGTTCTAGACTGAACGCCAGGAATATTTGAAAGCCAAGGACGAATTTTATCAGCTAAATCACTCGTTGAAGGTCTGTTCGGGTCATTGTTCAAGTATAAAGCGATTTGAGCCTCAGTGATTGAATTATTACGCATTGAACCGGCAACCGTTGAAACGACGTTACGAATATATTTTTTTTCAGGCAAAGTGTTAATGTAATCTTCAACGTAATAAACAAGCTCTGCAGTTCGTTCGATTGATGAACTGTTATCAAGAGTTAATGTAATTCTTACAGTTCCGTCGTCTGTGCTTGGCGTAAATTGTGTTCCGATGAAGCCGCCTAATTTTAACGAGCCGTACGTTGCTAAAATCGTAAATATGACTGTCAAAAGCGGAAACCTTATCGCAAAATGCAACACTATGAAAAATAAGTCTCTAAATCCGTCAAAAATCCAATTCCACCAGCCTGTTAATATTCGACCGATTAAAGGGATTTTATTATCGCCCTCATGATGTTTTACACGAGCCGCTAAACACGGAGTAACGGCCATTGTTACCCATAATGAGAATATCGTCGCATAGACAATCGTTACGGCATACGGCTTTAAAAATTGTCCGGCTATCGTTGACATCAAAGCAACCGGCATAAAAACTCCTAAATTTGTAAGAACACCGGCTAAAACTGATACAGATATTTCAACAGTGCCCTCCTCCGCCGCTTCAAAAGGTTCGTAGCCCATATCGCGAAATCTATAAATATTCTGGATAATTAAAATCGCGTTCATGACCAACGTTCCCATTGAAAGAGCAAGGCCGAGCGTACTCATCAAATTTAAAGTGTAACCGTGAATTTGTAACGGGACGAACGTCGCAGCAAATGCAACAGGCATCGAAACCGCAACAATGAACGTCGCTGAAAATCTGCCTAAGAATAAATATATGACTAACGCCGTTAATGCAATTCCTATCGCCGTATCACGAATAATATTTTTAACAGCACTTTCAACAAATCCCGTGTCATCATATGTATATTCGTAGCTGAAGTCCGGAAAGTCGCGCATTGTTCTTGTCATGAGGCGTTTAATAGCATTTCCGGCCGCAACAACGTCAGCATTTGAACGGGGACTAATTCTTAACTGCACAACAGGACGACCATCAGCGCGAGCTAAAGACCGTTGATCTTCTTCAGCGTCTATGACTTCGCCTAACATTGATAATCTTACAGGCTGTCCGCCAGGCGTTGGGATTAAAATATTTTCGAGCTGTTCGACTTCGTTAAACTCACCCATTAAACGCAAAGAGACTTCATCTTTTTTCTGAGTGATATATCCTGTCGGTGTAGTTTCGTTATTTGCGGCGACAACGTTACAGACTTGCAGATAATTTATTCCGTAATCGCTCAAAGCTGAAGGGTCAAGCATAATTTGAATTTCCCTGTCACGTCCGCCCGTAACATCAACACGCCCAACACCTTCGACACGAGCTACAACCGGCTGTATTCTGTCTTCAACAATTTTTTTCGCTGTCTTCTCTTCAAGGCTTGAATTAAACGAAATAATTAAAAACGGCTGCGCACTGATATCAAATTTACTGGATACAGGCTCGTCCGCGTCATCGGGTAAATCGGGGACTTTAGCTTTAACTTTATTATTAACATCAACCAACGCTAAATCTGGATTTGTTCCGGCCTGCATTTCGACAGCGACCATTGAAATTCCTTCGACTGAATACGTTGTAATCGTTTTCAAATTTTCTAAGTCTGCTAATGCGTCCTCAAGAGGTTTGCTGATAAGCTGTTCAATTTCATTCGGGCCTGCGCCTGTGTAAGTTGTGCGAACTAATACAAACGGTAATTCAACATCAGGATATAACGTAACGCCCAATGTGAAATAGCTCGAAATTCCTAACAAAATCCATATAACAACAGAACACCCAGTAAAGACCGGGTGATAAATACAAAATCTTATAAAACCGCGCATAAAATCTTTTTAGCCCTCGTTATCGTCTTTGACAGTAACAGAATTTAAATCGCCGGCCATTTCGATATTACGATTTATTCTTGCGCCGTCATATAAAACTCTATTGCCGCTGGTGATTAACTCATCGCCAAGTTTTAAACCTGAAGTTACAACAACTTGACCGTTTTGACCTTCGCCGGTTGTAATTTGGACGAGCTTTGCTTTATTTCCGGACGCTATATAAACTGATTGAGTATTACCGCGATAAATTACAACGTTTGACGGAATTATTACAACATTTCTTAAGCTGTTAACCATGAAACGTCCTTCAACATATGTGCCGGGCAAAATTCCTGAATTATCCTCAAGCCCAACTACTACAGGATACAAACCCGAACCGGATTGAGCTTCAGGGCTGATACGCTTGACAGTGCCTTTGCTTTTTACGCCGTCGACATAAATTTCAACGGGAGTATTCTTGTTAATGCGTGAGATATCTTTTTTAGAGACCATTAACTCGGCTTCCATTGTTTTAGGGTCAACGATTGATAATAACGGCACACCGGCTTCCGCGATTTCGCCAGGTTCAACGTTACGAGCCGACACGATACCGTTAATACTTGCTTTCAAAGTTGTGCGCTGTAAAGTTGTCTGCGTGCTTTTCATTTGGGCTTCAGCGTTTTTCATGGCCGTGTAAGCTGTATCGACTTCAGATTTTGAAATTCCGCCTTTAGCATTTAACTGACGTAATCTGTTGTAATTAGCTTTTGCGTCCTCGTAGGCAGTTTGAGCGGCTTGACCTCTAACTCCTCTGTCTGCAACCTGCAAAGTAATTAACGTTTGACCAGCTTTAACAGAGCTTCCTATATCAACATGAACAGTCTTTACAATTTCGCGCTCGTAAGTCGTAATATTTTGAGTGTGAGCGGATTTTGCTTGACCGTAATAACTGCGCCAAGTGTCCCAGTCTGCCGTTGTTAAAACTTGAGTTTCAACAGGATAAACTGTAATTTGTTCTTGTTCGAGCGAACGCAAATTTGCTTCGGCCTGATTTAATTTAGCGATGACCTGAAAACCAACAAGACACCCAACGCCAATTAAAGCAGCTACCCATAATAAAATTCTAATTCTCGTAAAAAATTTCAACATGTAAATAAAATCGCCTCCGTACTAATTTAATTATTTTTTAATAATATCGCCGCGATGTGTAAAAATTTTGTAACCTATAGATTTTATGCGATTACTAAGACAATTTATACATTGAGCGGCCTCTTCACCTGTACAAATTTTATTATCATAAAGCTCATATTTTTTTCTAACACCGACCGGCGATAAATTTGGCATTACGACATTTGCTCCTGATAAAATTCCCTGTTCGCGTCCAGTTTTACTAATCGTACCTAAAGCAGTCGTAGCAGGCAGTAAAACCGGCGGATAAATCAATCTAATTATCGACAGCAAATAACACGTAAGCTCCAAAGTTCCGGCCATGCAATCTCTAAACGGTGTATCTCTATGCGGAATAAAAGGCCCGATACCGCACATGTCAGGTTTAAAACGTTCGATAAATTTTAAATCACGCGCCAAATCTTTTGCAGTCTGAAATGGCGAACCAACCATAAAACCGCAACCAACCGCATAACCTAATTCACGCAAATTATTTAAACACTTCATGCGATTTTCAAAAGACATTTCGCGCGGGTGTAATTTTTTATAATGCGGCTTGCTAGCTGTTTCGTGTCTTAGTAAATATCTATCAGCTCCGCACTCACGCAAATATTTATAACTTTCATAACTGCGTTCACCTAACGAGAGTGTTACGGCGCAATCGGAATAACGGGTTTTAATTTTGTAAACGATATCGCCTATAACTTCATCGGTGAAAAAATTATCTTCTCCGCCCTGTAAAACGAATGTCCGAAAACCTAATTTATAGCCTTCGTCGGCACAATTTAAAATTTCATCACGGTTTAATCTGTAACGTTGGCAATTTGAATTACTCCTACGTAATCCGCAATATAAACAATCGTTTTTGCAATAACTGCTAATTTCGATTAAGCCGCGAATAAAAATTTTGTTGCCATAAATCCTATTACGAAAGGCATTAGCAAAATCGCGCAAGCGTTTCGTTGTTTCTGCGTCACGATTAACAATGAGCTTTTCATATTCGCCAAGCGTTAATTTATGACATTCAGCTAATTTTAAAATTAAATAATATTTTTCATCAAAATCGTCCATAATTATTTTGAAAACGCTGTTTTTACGCTGACACCTCCTAAATTACCAATACGACCGGACAACGCCGATATAACATCTTGAGGAGCGTCGAGGGCAATGCTGATTATGTTAATCTTTTTAGCTTTGTACGGCAGTCCCATTCTTCCGATTATGAAGTCGCTGTACTCATGTAAAATCGCGTTCAACGCCTCAACCGAA
>CAJODZ010000031.1:0-1203 GCA_905233645.1 uncultured Synergistales bacterium
GGCCAAGCGAATTTAAAAGTTGAACGCCAAAGTTATGAAGATTTGTTAAAAGGTGAATTATAAAATGTCAGGGATAAAAAAATTTCAAAATGAAACTATGAATGACTATTCAAAACGCGTTGAAGAAGTAATTAACAAGCTTGATGATTTAGTGATTAAAAACGGTCAAATTATAGCGCGGCTTCCTCCTGATACGTTAGGCGGCAAAGCCTTAATAAATAGCCTTACTGGAATTTTAAGCGATAATTTCGACATTGATGAAGTAAAAATTAAAGCGTTGCGTGAAAAATATGGTGCTGTTCATTGATAATAATATAGTCCTTGATGTTCTGCAAAACAGACAGCCGCATTATGAATATTCTCATCATATTTGGGAATTATGTCATAAAGGACAAATTGAAGGATATATTTCAGTGCTAACGTTTGCGAATATTATTTATATAATGCGCAAAGATTTAAGACACAACAAAATTTATGAATTGTTAGAAATTTTAGCGAGAGTATTTAGATTTGCTGATTTAAGTATTGAGGACTTAATGACCGCAGCAAAAATGAATTGGAAGGATTTTGAAGACGCTATACAAAGTGCAACTGCCGAAAAAATTAACGCTGCTTATATAATCACACGCAACACAAAAGATTTTCAGGACAGCTCTGTAAAAGCATTAACACCTGAAGAATTTTTCATGAACGTTTTTGATTTGAGCATATGAAGATTTGTTAAAAGGTGAATTATAAAAACTTTTAAAGCCGCCCAAATTTTTTTCAATTTTCAATATCAATAAAGGACGGCAAAATTTTTTTATAAATTTTATTTTTAATTGGCAGTCGCAGTTTTAGGGTGTTCTGTTGGTGTGGTTGAGGATGTTTTTGCCTGTTCTTGTTTATTTTTTATAAATTGCACGACACCTTTTAGTACGCTGTCTCGAATTTGTTTTAACTGTTCAGGCGTAGCAACGGGGGCATTGATGTTTATATTATTTATTTTTTCGAGTGTATCTTCTTCGCGGTCAACAAAAGCAATTAACACAGCAACAACATAACCAACGATTTCAATTATAACTGTTAATCTAGCTCCGCTTGCCGGCATGAGTGCTATTACGCTCAAAACAACGCTTACGATTAGCAAGACGCAAGAAACTTTTTTATGTTTTAATGCAAAACTCCCTCCAACTATGCCAATTAAAGCCGCCGAAGTAATCA
>CAJODZ010000031.1:1213-12632 GCA_905233645.1 uncultured Synergistales bacterium
TATAAAACCTGAAGCGGCGTTTTCTATCATTGACGATATTGGAGCATAGCCATACGGCATCATTCCTTGCATTCTCCCAATAAATTCCATAAATTCAGGCACAGAAGCTGTAATTGTCCCAATCATTAACATAAAAAATCCCTGTAAAAATGCGAGTACACCGGTTACTAATGCTATAACGAAAGCAAAAACATTTAAATTTTTTAGCATTTATAAATCCCCTAATCGAAAAATATTTTATATTTTATAATACAGTACGTAGCAAAAATTGTTAGCCATTAAAATTTATAATAACTTACTAAGTCTCAGGCACTAGGGAAGCAATTTGTAACGTCGTTGAAGAAGATTTAATAATTATGACTATTGTAGTAGCAAGATAAAAATATTCTTAAAAATTTGCATTACTTGCTAAAATTTTATTTACACTCAAAAATTTCAATGGAGGAATTTTTTAACATGTTAGGAAATTTTAGTTATTGCAATCCGACACGCTTATATTTTGGTGAAAACGCTTTAGACGGTTTAAAACAGGAACTTCCAAAATTTGGCAAAAATATTTTATTAACTTATGGCGGCGGCTCAATCAAAAAGAGCGGAATTTATGACGACGTTGTAAAAATTTTAAAAACTTGTAATAAAAATATAATCGAATTGCCCGGCGTTATGTCAAATCCGACTCTTGAAAAATTATATGAGGGTTGCGAACTTGCCCGTAAAAATAATATTGATTTAATTTTAGCTGTCGGCGGCGGTTCAGTTTGTGATTATTCAAAGGCCGTTTCAGTTTCAACTTATTGCGAGGGCGACGCTTAAGAAGTAACTAACAAAATTATTCCTGTCGGTTGCGTTTTAACAATGGTTGGAACAGGAAGCGAAATGAATGGCGGAAGTGTTATTACAAATCATGCTAAAAAATTAAAAGTCGGTCGTGTTTTTGGCGATAACGTATTTCCGAAATTTTCGATTTTGAATCCTGTTTACACTTTTACAGTTCCTAAATATCAAATGGTAGCAGGATTTTTTGACATTATGTCCCACATTATGGAGCAATATTTTTCAGGTAATGACGATAATACGAGTGATTATATTGCTGAAGGTTTAATGAAATCTTTAATAACAAGTTCGTTAATTGCTGTCGAAGACCCTAAAAATTATGAGGCTCGCAGTAATATCATGTGGACAGCAACTTGGGCTTTAAATACTTTAATAGCTAAAGGCAAATCAACAGATTGGGAAGTGCATATGATTGGCCAAGCTGTAGGAGCTGTAACGAATGCTACTCACGGAATGACTTTATCAGCCGTTTCAATCGCGTATTACAACAAAATTAAAAATTATGGCCTTAAAAAATTTGCGCGTTTTGCTGTTAATGTTTGGGGAATAAATCCGGCAGGTAAATCTGATAACGAATTAGCGGACGCTGGTTTAAAGGCTCTTGAAGATTGGATGCGCAAAATCGGAGTCGTAATGAATTTAAAAGAACTTGGCGTAACTGAAAGTATGTATGACGATATTGCTAACGGAACATTTTTACTTGAGGGCGGCTATAAAGTTTTAACGCGCGATGACGTTATAGAAATTTTGAAAGCTAGTATGTAATAAAAAAAGCCTCTTAATTTTTATTACAGGGGCTTTTATTTTGGTATTATCACTGAAATTAAAGCCGTGAATTTTATCTTGAATGCGATTTAAATTTTTGTATAATAAGCTCTGCTGCACTTTTTTAATAAACATTTTTTACTCATTAAATTTTGTTCATGATTGGAGGTGTATTTTATGGCGGATAACCCAACAATCGCGGAGATTAAGGCGGCTGAAACACAAGCGGCTAACGCAGTCCAAAAAGCCCGTGAAGATGCCGTGAAGAAACTTAACCGTGCCGGCACAGACGCTGAAAATTCGTTGAAGGAAGCCCGTCAAAATGCCGCACGTCAGTTCAGAGAGAAAATTCGCAAAGCTGAGGAGGCGGCAGAGGTCAAAGCAAAAGCTATTTTGTCAAAAAGTGAAGACGATGCGAAAGCTTTTTATGCTAAAAATAAAGACAAAATAACAGCCGTAGCCTCGTGGATAACGGAAGAGGTGATTAAACGTTATGGGAGTAAGCAAGCTTAAAAAAGCAGAGCTGTATTATCACAAATCCGTTAACGACCAGGTTGCCGCAGTCCTTCAAGAGTTGGGCGCATGTCAAATTATCGCTACAGATGAAATCCCGGACAGTAATAATAAAGATTTTACTAAAGGGTTTGATGTTGCCGAAGAACATGTTGCTGAAATCCGTTATTTAATCAGGACTTTAACGCCGCATTTTGATGACCCGATCCCCTCACTTGATAGAATGCTCGGTGAACGTCCTGAAGTTACGATGAATGAGCTTGAAAATTTAGCGGCTCAGACGGATTTAAAAAAGCTTTGTGAAGAAGTCCGCAACGTTGAACGCGAGACAGGTGAAGTCAAAACAGGATTAACTCAGGCTAAAAATAATAAAGACCTTTTGAGTAATCTTGCGTTTTTTGATTTTCCTTTGAGCGTCGTAACTGAAGGCACAAAAACAGTTAAAGGCGTTGTAGGGACTGCTAAGACTGAATTATTAGACGGATTAAGAGGCGCGTTAGGTGATTTTTCAAAATTTGCGCAGGACAGTGAGTTGTTCTTAGCTGATTTTGATAATAAAAAACCTCCGCGTGAAATTTATGCCGGTTTGATTTATTCGGCTGGACTTGAAAGAGAGATTTTAGAAGCTGCCGCGAAGAACGGTGTATCTGTTGTCGATGTACCTCAAGAATTTAAATTAACGCCAAAAGAGGAACTCGAAAAATTAGAAAGCGTAATTACTGAATTTGAAGCGCGCGAAAAAGATTTGTCAGCAAAAATTAAAATGCTTGCAAATAATAATATGCCCGCCGTCCAGCAGTTATCGGACTATTACAACAGCATGGCCGGACGTTATCAGGAAATGGCTCACAGCTACGGTACTGAAAGCGCGATGCTTACAAAATTTTGGATACCAACTAGCGAAGTTGATAAACTCAATGAAAAGATTAACGCTCTCGGCACGGATTTAGAATTAGTTTTGTCTGACCCCGCCGAAGATGACGAACCGCCCACACTTTTGCAGAATGGCGGATTAGTTAGACCGTTTAATATTTTGACTGAGTTATATTCGCCCCCGACTTACAAAGGCATTGACCCGACACCGTTATTAGCTCCGTTCTTCTGGTTATTTTTCGGCATGTGCTTAGGCGATGCGGGATATGCAATAGTAATGGCCGGTGTAATCTGGTATGTTTTCAGGAAGTATAAGAAAATCCCTTCAGGGATAAAAGATTTTATTAAATTATTTGCGTTTTGTTCGGTGTCGACATTCTTATACGGTGTAGTTTCGGGCAGCTTCTTTGGTAATTTTATCGACAGCTTTGCTACGTTCTTAGTACCGTTGAAAAATTCTTTAATGCTTGTTGACCCGATGAGCAACCCCATGCAGGTTTTAGGAATTTCGCTTTTACTCGGTGTAATTCATTTAATGTTCGGGTTGCTGATAGCAGCTTATGATAAATTGCGTTCGGGCGAAATTATTGACGCTATCGGAAACGATTTATCTTGGTTCATGTTAATAGTCGGTTTATGTCTTTTAGGGACTGCAATGAACGGAATGTTGCCTGAACACTTCTTTGATATTGGCCGTGCAATGGCGATTTTAGGAGCTGTAATAATCTTCATTTACGCAGGCAAAGGCAAACCAGGAATTATTAACAAGATTATTTCAGGATTTTTAGCACTTTACGGTTCAACGTCCTATTTAGGCGATATTTTGAGTTACAGCCGTTTGTTAGCGTTAGGCTTTGGCTCAGCGGTTATCGGAATGGTTATAAATTTGCTTGGCGGTTTAGCTGGCGATATTCCTTATATTGGCTGGTTAATCGGGATAGTCGTAATAGTCGGCGGTCATATTTTCAGCATTTTAATAAACATTTTAGGCGCGTTCGTTCACCCGTTAAGGTTGCAGTATGTTGAGTTCTTCGGGAAATTCTACAGCGGCGGCGGTAAGAGTTTTGCTCCGTTAAGATTATCTCAAGAATATGTAAACGTTAAAGCTTAGGCTTAAATTTTTTGTTGTAGTAATTTAAATTTTTAGTTTAATTTTTTATGAAAGGAAAGTGTAAATCATTATGGAACTTCTCGGACTTTCACTCGCATTGATCGGAGCGGCATTAGCTGCAGCGTTGTCTGGTATCGGTTCAGCTATTGGTATCGGTATTGCTGGCGGTTCAGCGGCTGGCGTTATGACTGAAGACCCGGACAAATTCGGCTCATGCTTAATTCTTCAGGCTCTTCCTGGTACGCAGGGTATTTACGGACTTTTAATCGCATTCTTTGTATTAAACAAGCTTGGACTTTTAGGCGGTGCGGGTGCAGTTGCTCTTAATTGGAATCAGGGCTTACAGATTTTTGCGGCGTGTCTTCCTATTGCAATCGTCGGCTGGATTTCAGCTATTTGGCAGGGCAGAACATCAGCGGCATCAATTCAGATGATTTCAAAGAAGCCTGAAGCAATGGGTAAAGCTATAATCCTTCCGGCAATGGTTGAAACATACGCGGTTTTAGCTCTTTTAACCAGTATCCTTATGCTTATGGGAATACAGGTAGGATAATCGGGCGGGTGATTTTAAATGTCGCTTGCTGATATTAAAAACAAAATTAAAGCTGAATCACAGGCTCAAATTAAAGCTATCGAGACTGAAAACGACGCGAAAGTCTTAGAAATCAGCCGTAAAGTCAACGCCGAAATTAAAGAAGTTCAGGACAGCTACGCCTCACGTTTGGCCAAAGAAGAACCAGAAGTTGCGCGCCGCCGTGAAATAGTTGCAGGACTTGACGCGAAACGTGTTGATTTAGGTGTACGTCAACGTTTAGTCGGTGAAGCATTTGATGCAAGTTTGAAACAAATGGTAAGTTTTGCGCCCGACAAATACGTAAAATTTGCTGATAGTTTGTTAAAAGAGGCTGTTTCAACCGGTAACGAAGTCGTTTTCGTTGGCAAGAATGAGAAGAATTTAGACCAACGCTGGCTCGACGGTTATAACGCTTCACATCAGACATCTTTGACGCTCTCACCTGAAAAGCTTGATATTTCCGGCGGATTTGTTCTCAGGAATGACAAAATTGATACAAATTGCTCTTGGGAAATGCTTTTAAAAGACGCGCGCCCGGAACTTGAGACTGAAGTGGCTAAAAAGCTGTTCGCTTAAAGGGGGTGTCCGCTGTGAGTTATGTTTACACAGTGGCAAGGCTTAGAGGCATGGAGAATAATATTTTGGACACAAATTTTTTCTCGCGCCTCATGGACAGTCAGAATTTAGATGACGCATTAAAATCGTTGGGTGAAACTTCTTACGCTCAATGGTTAAGTCAGTCGCAATCGTTTGATAAAGCTATTGACAGTGAGATTTTAGCAACGTGCAAAGAACTTGAAAGCTTTGTGCCTGATAAGGAATTATTAACGATTTTCAGACTGCCGTATGATTTTCATAATGTCAAAGTTTTATTAAAAGGCTTATTCAAAGTCCGCAGCGGTGAAAGTGAAGGCCGCCGTTATGATTTAATCTCGAAATTAGGCACGATTGACACTGATGAATTAACCGAAGCAATCGAAACGGAAGAAGTCGGATTTTTGCCATATGGATTAAATGATTTAATTCCAGAGTGCTGGCGTTTATGGGAACAGACGAAGAGCGCGCAGACTGTTGAGTTATTGATTGATGACAAAATGTTTGCGGCCATGCTTAAAGTTGCTGAAGATTTAAATATTCCAGACGTTACGCAATGGGTTAAATTTAAAATTGACGCTGAAAATTTACGCAGTGCTGTTAGATTGGCGAGAATGAAGTATGAAAGCTCGAAAGCGTTAAACTTTTTCCATAGCGGCGGAACTATAAGACCCGATGACGTAGCTAAATTATTAAACGAACCGCAGGAAACATGGACACGGCTTTTATCGCATACTGATATTGGAGCGGCTTTGAACGCAATGCAGGATAACAGCGATATAAAAATCTCATTGTCCGAAGTCTCGAAAGCCCTTGACGGATATTTAATTAAAGTCCTTGAACACGCTAAATATTCTATGGACGCTCCGGCGAATGTTTTATTGTATTTGCTTACGAAAGAGACTGAAGCCAGAAATTTACGAGTTGCCTTAGTTTGTGTAGCTGGAGGTCTTGACCGTGAATTTGGAAGGAGGCTTTTAAGCAATGCCTGATAATAAGCCTATGGCCGCTATCGGCAGTTACGAAATGGCGTTACCTTTTCAGGCTGTCGGAGTTAAGAGCGTTATTTTGAATGCTGAAAACCGTAATACTTTTGAAGAAGTTCTTGAAAAATTAGCTCGTGAAGATTATGCAGTCGTATTTATTCAAGAGGATTTATTTGTAGAGTTTACGGCTAAAGTCGAAGAGATTAACGATAAATATAACACCAGCGTTTTGCCCGTTCCTTCACCTTCTGGAGCGACTGGGGCGGGGCTTGCTTCGATTAGAGGCAGTGTAGAAAAAGCCGTTGGAATGGATATTTTTGCTGAAAGATAAAAAATAATCGGAGGCTGAAGAAAATAAATGCCTGATAAAAAAGAAGTAAAAGGAGTAATTGAAAGAATTTCAGGCTCTCTAGTTGTTGCCGGCGGAATGGAAGGCGCAAGTATGCAGGATGTTGTACACATCGGCGAACTTGGACTTGTCGGCGAAATTCTTGAGGTCAACGGTGATAAAGCGTCAATTCAGGTTTACGAAGAAACTTCAGGATTGATGCCCGGTGAGCCTGTTGTCTCAATGGGAGAGCCTTTGAGCGTTGAATTAGGGCCTGGAATTATCGAACAGTTCTATGACGGTATTCAAAGACCTTTGGAACTTATCGAAAAAGCCGCGAAGAGCCATTTTATTTCACGTGGTATCAGTGTTCCGGCGTTGGACAGGTCTAAAAAATGGAAGTTTGAGCCTAAAGTTAAAGTCGGTGATGAAGTCGAGGCCGGCGATATTTTAGGTACAGTACAGGAGACTGTCGTTGTCGAACATAGAATAATGGTCCCCAACGGAATTAAAGGTAAAGTTACGAAAATCGAGAGCGGCGAGCATACAATCGAAGAAGTTATCGCTGTAATTGATGACAACGGCAAAAAATCAAACGTAACAATGTTACAGCGCTGGCCGGTTAGAAAGCCGCGTCCCGTTAAAACAAGACTTGCCCCGAATGTTCCTATGACGACTGGACAAAGAGTTGTTGACGCATTCTTCCCCGTTGCACTTGGCGGAACTGCTTGCGTACCTGGCCCGTTCGGTTCAGGAAAGACGGTTATTCAGCACCAGTTTGCAAAATGGGCGCAGGCTCAAATCGTTGTTTACGTTGGCTGTGGTGAACGCGGTAACGAGATGACAGACGTTTTGTTAGAGTTCCCCGAACTTGAAGACCCGCAGAGCGGACAGCCATTGATGAAACGTACAACGTTAATCGCAAACACTTCAAACATGCCTGTTGCTGCTCGTGAAGCTAGTGTTTATACGGCGATTACTTTAGCTGAATATTATCGTGATATGGGCTATTCAGTCGCGTTAATGGCAGACAGTACAAGCCGTTGGGCGGAAGCTTTGCGTGAAATGTCTGGACGACTTGAGGAAATGCCCGGCGAAGAAGGTTACCCTGCTTATTTGGGAACACGTTTAGCGTCATTCTATGAAAGAGCCGGCCGTTGTATCGTTAATGGCAAAGAAGGCCGCGAGGGTTCAATTACGGTCATTGGAGCAGTTTCACCTCCCGGCGGCGACTTATCAGAACCCGTTACTCAAAACACGTTACGCGTTACAAAAGTATTCTGGGGACTTGATGCTAACTTAGCTTATCAAAGACACTTCCCGGCTATTAACTGGCTTTCAAGTTATTCACTTTACACAGAACGCCTTGACGCTTACTGGAACGAAAAATTTGATGACCAGTGGAGCGGTTTGCGTGTTGAAGCAATGGGCTTGTTAGAGCAGGAAGATCAATTAAACGAAGTCGTGCGCTTAGTCGGTATTGACGCTCTTTCACGTGATGAACGCATGGTCATGGAGACGGCGAAATCTTTACGCGAAGACTTTTTACATCAAAACGCTTTCCACGAAATTGATACTTATGCGTCAATGGATAAGCAGTTTAAAATGTTACGCACGATTATAAATTTCCATCATCTTGGCTTAGACGCTCTCAGGAAAAATGCACCTATGGCGAAATTATTTAATTTACCCGTCCGCGAGCAAATCGCAAGAATGCGTTATTTAGAGGAAGCGCAAATTGACCAGATAGACAAGCTCGACGACGTAATTAAAGAACAAATTAACGCCATAATTCCTGTCGGAGGTGATAACAATGCTGCCTAGAGAGTACAGGACTATTTCAAGCCTTTCAGGCCCGTTGATGATGGTCGAAAAAACAAGTGATGTCCGTTACGATGAGCTTGTAGAAATTTCATTAGGCAACGGCGAAAAACGCAGAGGCCGTGTCCTTGAAATTGAAAGTGACAGAGCATTAGTACAGGTCTTTGAAGGCACATCAGGAATTGACAGCGAAGACACAAAAGTACGCTTCGTCGGCAAAGTTTTAGAGTTACCCGTTTCAAGAGATATGTTAGGTCGTGTCTTTAACGGACGCGGTGAACCTATCGACGGCGGCGCACCTTTAATCGCTGAACAAAGTCTTGATATTAACGGTATGCCTATGAACCCGTTTTCGCGCGACTATCCTTCAGAATTTATACAGACCGGAATTTCGACCATTGACGGCTTAAACCCAATGGTTAGAGGCCAGAAATTACCGATTTTCTCAGCGTCAGGACTTCCTCATAACAGAATGGCCGCTCAAATTGCAAGACAAGCTACAGTTATCAGCGGTCATGAAGATTTTGCGGTCGTATTTGCTGCTATGGGTATCACGTTTGAAGAGGCTTCATTCTTCATGGAAGACTTCAGACGCACGGGCGCTTTACAGCGTACAGTTTTGTATATTAACTTAGCTGATGACCCCGCAATCGAAAGAATTTCAACGCCGCGTATTGCTTTGACTGCCGCTGAATATTTAGCCTTTGAATGCAATATGCACGTCGTTGTAATTTTGACGGACTTAACGAACTATTGCGAAGCGTTGCGTGAAATTTCAGCCGCTCGTAAAGAAGTTCCCGGCCGTCGCGGTTATCCTGGTTATTTATACACTGACCTTGCGACAATGTACGAACGTGCAGGAAGATTAAAGGGCAAGAACGGTTCAATTACTCAAATCCCGATTTTGACAATGCCTGAAGACGATAAAACTCACCCGATACCAGACTTAACAGGTTATATCACCGAAGGACAAATTATTTTAAGCCGTAGTCTTCACAGACAGGGAATTTATCCGCCGGTTGATGTCATGCCTTCACTTTCAAGATTAAAAGATAAAGGTATCGGCAAAGATAAAACCCGTGAAGACCATGCGGACTTAATGAACCAGTTATTTGCGGCGTATGCTCGTGGTAAGGAAGCGAAAGAGTTAGCCGTAATTTTGGGTGAAGGTGCTTTATCTGATGAGGACAAGGCGTTTGCGAAATTCTCAACAGTTTTTGAGGATAAATACATTCGTCAAGGCGAGTACGAGAACAGAACAATTCAGGAGACGTTACAGCTTGGCTGGGATTTATTAACTATGATTCCTGTTAAAGAGTTAAAACGTATCCGTGATGCCTATATTGAGAAGTATTTAAAACCGTTGCTTGATAAAAAAGCTGACAACGAGGCAAATTCTTAAAGGGGGGCGTTTAACTGATGGCACGCATCAACGTCAACCCTAACAGAATGGAACTTTCAAGGCTTAAAAAACGTCTTGCCGTTGCCCGTCGCGGACACAAATTATTAAAAGACAAGCAGGACGCTTTGATTAAGGCATTTTTAGAGAAGGCACGTTCAGGGAAAGAATTGCGCGAGAAAGTCGAAAAGGAATTAGCGGAATGCTATGGAACTTTTGTTTTATCCCGTGCACAGACAACACCTGAAATTCTCGAACAAGCTTTAATTTTTCCAGGTGCGAAATCAACTCTTTCAGTATCATGGCACAACGTTATGAGCGTTTTAGTTCCTGAATACGACGTAAAGCAAGAGGGCAATCCTGTAAATTACGGCTTTGTGAATGTTCCGTTATTACTTGATGCCGCGTTAGAACAATTTAGCGGTTTGATAGTGAGATTATTGAAATTAGCTGCTGAAGAAAAAGCTATAAGACTTATGGCCGGTGAAATTGAACGTACAAGGCGGCGCGTTAATGCGCTTGAATATGTCATGATTCCGAATTTGGCGGAGACGATTAGATATATCAGCATGAAACTTGACGAGCAAGAACGTTCAACGTTAAGCAGGCTCATGAAAATTAAAGAGATAGTCTCAGCTTAAAATTTAATTATTAAAAAAATTTCCCTCTCGTTTGAATGCGGGAGGGATTTTTATGTACATACATGTTTCTATAATTTACTTGCTGTTATTTAATTATTTAATTTTATTCCGCCAATAATTTAGCATGTCAGAAACAGTCTGGTTCATTGATATTTCTTGTTGCCAACCTGTATCGCGTTTTAGTTTATCAATATTTCCGACAATGAGTTTTTCATCTGTAGGACGCAATAATGCAGGGTCAATTTTTAAAGCCAGTTTATGCCCAATTTCTTTCTCGATAATTTCTATAATATCGCTCATTTTGTAAATACGTTCTGAAGAAATGTTATAAACTTCACCGGCTTGGCCTTTTTCAGCAAGAAGAATAAGTGCGCGTACTAAGTCTCTTTGGTCCATTATTGCTCGGCGGGTTTCAATATTACCCACACGAATTTCATATATGCCTGATTTTTCTGCTTCAATAGCGCGTTTTGTAAAATCTGAAGTTACATCGTTGACCTTTCTGGTACCTGTTGAGTTAAAAATTCTTGCTCTTATACAACGGATATTGTCATTTATAAAATATTGAAATGAAAGCAAATCTTGACCAACTTTACTAACTCCGTAAGGGTGAAGTGGCTGTAATGGGGCACTTTCTTTAACATAAACTTCATCGCCTTCTAAATGATTAAGTGTTTCTCCATATTCAGCACTTGAACAAGCAACAATAATAATAGGGTCGTAATCTTTTTTGAGCCATTTACGAACAGATTTCACAGCTTCAAAAACGGCAACAGTACCATTTATATTTATATCAAGCGTCTCGCTAGGTCTTTGCCATGAAACAGTAGGATAAGACTGCGCAGCAAGATGAAAAATTTGTTTAGGTTGAAATTTCATAATAATGTTTTCAACAGCCATAGCATTACGAACATCACACTCAATCATTGTTATCTCTGAGGAAAGTTCTTTAATGTCTGTTGTAGGGTTATAATAAGTTC
>CAJODZ010000032.1 GCA_905233645.1 uncultured Synergistales bacterium
ATTTTATTATCGCGGGATCTTGGCTATATCACCTTGGATCAGTTTAATAATCTTCACGAAAGTATAGAAAATACCAGTGTGTTTCTTAACTCCTATTGCCAAGGTATCATAAACAATTCTGGCTTCGTCGCGTGTTCCGATTTGCCGCATTTCGATACGTGTTCTAAATTCATGAGCTAAATCACGAACGTATGAACGAAAATCTATACGCTGTCCCGCTGTGAAATAGAAAAATAATTTTTTCCGGTCAAGCATAAATTCAACGTCAACAAGCTTGATTTTTAAATCGTGATTTCCTAAAAGTTCACGCGCTCGAATTAAAGCATCATTTTCATCACAACGTAATTTATAAATATTTTCTATCTCTTTAGAGCTGGCAATGTGTTCGAGTTTGACTTCTTGAAGCATGGCCTCAGTCGTATCCTCAAATTTTAAACTTGAAATCCTGTAATTTTCGCGTTGTTCCTGTGAGATTTTGCCGCCGATAATCCCCATTTCTACGCCGCGCGATGATTTTATGACAGCCCAGACAGAATGCGAACCATCAAAATTTATTTCGTCATCAGAAATTTCAGCCACACCTAAATAACGCGGCTTACCAAATACCGTCAAATACATACTCAAAATTATTTACAGCCTCCGATTTTGAATTTGAATTTAAATTTGAATTTGCTAGTGCAAGTATTATTAAATCACAAAGCATATTCACAGAAAGATTTTTTTTAGACGCTAAATTTTTTATACGGTCTATTAAACTGGCTTGCGGAAAATTATTTTTATCGACCTCGTAATTTTCCCATGCCTCTAAATTTTTTATGAGGTCGTCTATATCACTCGAACGCGCTTTAATCACCCACTCAGGCATTTTTTCAGCGGCGCGCTCATCTTCATTTGAAATAATAATTTTATTAAAACGGGAACGGCTCTTTAACGTCGGTAAAAAGAATTTTGCATCGTCCATTAAAAATAATATACATGCGTGCGAAGGCGGTTCTTCGGACAATTTTAATAAACTGTTCGCAGCAGGTAATAATAATTTGCCGGCATTCATAATCACACCTAACCGCCATTTGCCCCAAACAGGTTTTACAGCAATGTTTTCGATTAAATTACGGCATAAATTTATATCCGGTGCTTTATCAGTTGAACCAATAATAATTAAATCAGGATTATGCAAATTGTCGCTGCCTAAAATTTTTAACGCAATGCCTCTGATAATCTCATCGTGAAAATTTTTATCAGCTTCAATCGCGCGGCAATGTACAGGTTCTTCTTTTAAAATTTCCTGCCAGGTTACATTAACAGAGAGATTAGACAACCCTTTATCTCCTCCATGAGGGCTAATGCTTTTGTTCGATTACCTTCAAATTTAAAAGCTTCCTCTAATTCTTCCATTGCGTCTTGAGCGCGTTCAATCGTTACATACATTTTACGGTCAGATTTTCGCCAGCGCATATCCCGTTTAATTCGTAAACCTTGAGCCGCCCGCCGTAATAATTCCGTCAAGACTGAGCGGTATTCTTCAATTAAACGGCTGCCCGGAAAAACTGATAGCCTGTCTGATAATTCGTAAAGCTGATCTAATAAATCCTCAAGCTCCGTCGCCTCCATAGCTGCTTCAAATGAGAAAGCAGATGACGCGACAGCGTTAGCCGGAGTTGTAGAGCTGTGATTATTATTAGAACCATATTCAACGCGGGGCTGTGGTGTTGGTGAAGGAGAACTATTATTTTTGCGTTTTATTTGAATAGCACACATGAATTTTTAATAATCTCAATCGTCTTTTCATAGACTTGCACAACGTTTAAGTCATCGACTTTAATCAGCTTTATGCGGTCGTTTAATTTAGCTAACCGCCTGTAAGTATAACTAACCCGTTTTAAAAAAGTTAATCCGGCATCTTCAAAGCGGTCGTGTCCTTGTCTTTCGCGTAAACGTTTAAAAGCGTGTTCCGGTTCGATATCATAAAAAATTGTAATGTCAGGCTCTAAAAAATGGCCGGCCTTCATAATTTTTACGACGTACTCAAATTTTAAACCGTGTCCGCCCGATTGATACGCTACAGAAGAATCCGTATAACGTTCGCACAAAACATTTTTATCAGCTTTTAAAGCAGGATTTATTACGCGCATAACGTGTTCACTCCTGTCGGACATAAATAAAAATAATTCGCTCTTCGGAGCTAAATTAGTATGCAATAAAATCTCACGTAATTTTTCGCCGCCGTTCCAGCCGCCAGGCTCGTAAGTCCTAACACTTTCGCGCCCCGTGTAATCTTCAAGCCAGCGTGCCAGCAAAACAGCCTGTGTACTTTTTCCGCAACCGTCAAGCCCTTCAAGAGTTAAAAATGTTCCCATTTTATTTTCTACCGCACCACTCTTATTATGCGTTTCATTTCGCCATCAATAAAATAATTTCCTGCGTTTAAAATTTTCAGCGTACCTTCGTTAATTCTGCGAGACTTAGTCATGCTTAAAAATTCTTTTTCCTCCGGAATATTATTTTCGTCGAAATCGTCCGCTTGTTTATTTTTCTTATTACGCGCCTGTTGAATAGCCTTTTCTAATTCATCAGCGTTCAATTCGAGTATTAACTCATTATTTGCATCAAGTGCTTTAATCTCCGTTAATAACCGCTCTAAACTGTCAATCGATAATAAACCTTCTTCAATCGCAAGTTGTGGCATCGAATGAACACCGCCGCCGCGTACAATCAATTCACATGCTCCCGTAGCGTCGTTAGGAATTTGCATAGTAAATTTTTCCTCCTGAGTGCCGCCGCGCCATAATCTTAATTTAACTTTAACGTCAATGCTCTCGCCTGGCTTGGCCTCTTTAACGGTTTCAATATTTTCAATTATTAAAACGTTCGGCTTTTCCGTAGCTTCAACGTCTATTCTAATTCCTACGGGGTCATTCTTTTCAAATTGCTGCGTTAAAAATACATCAATAATATTTAAAACGTTCTGAAAAGCATTCGCCGCAATATCACTATCAGAGAAAAATACGTTTTTACGCGCCCAACCATAGGGAATATTTTTACCGTCAAGACGCAAATTAACAATGAACGTCCCTTGACCTTTACGCCCCCATGCCTCTTCAGCTAGTCCCGCGAAAATACCTTCTAAAAGTTTTGGTGCTAAAAATTCATCATTGACGACGCGGAATTTAAAATCATGCTTAATATTTCTATCTAGGTCGTTAAAAATGAAGAATGCCGCTATCGATTGAGGATAAATGCCAAATCTGCCAGCTATTCCGGCCTCTCTGTCTTGAGTAATAATTCCGTTTAATTCGATTGGGCTTGCTAATTTAAAAGGGAATGACGCATTATTTATGACCGTGTGAATTTTAGCTTTTGCCGACGGGAAATTTACAGAACCTCTTTTCAAAAAAGGGTGTCCAAATCCTAAAAAACGTCCGTCTTTTGAAGTCAACGTTACAGTTCCGGTAGCAGCAGCTTCAACATCACCCCAAACTAATAACGTTGCAACAGCGTCGCCAGGTTTTAAAATCGAGTGCGTTAAATTTAAATTGCCGGTGTGAGCGAAACCCTGATTTATTTCAACACCTAACGAACGTGCTAATCTTTCGACCGCCGAACTATTTTTAAAGCCCGAAATTGTAAAACCAAATAAATTATTATTCGTGAATAAATTTTGCTGAAAGTGATTATTATTATTATTCGCGTTATTAAAAATTCTGCACATGTCCTCAACCGGTGTTACAAGTCCTAAAGTATGGTCGCTAAATTCCCAACCAATGGCAACCGCTCCGATAATCTTTTCACGAACATATACAGGCGAGCCGCTCATACCTCTTGCTAATTTATGGTTGTCGGTGATTTTCACAAGAATATAATTTTTAATGTCAATGCCAGGTTTTTGCGGAATGATATCAAGAATTTTAACGGGGATTTTTTCAGGCTCAAAACCTTTTAACACCGTTAATATATATCCCAGTTCGCCGGTTTTAATTTGATTTACGTTTAAAACTGGCTGTGCCGGAATAAAATCATCTGCAAATACACTCAGATTAAAATTTAAAATTAAAAATAATAAACACAAAAATTTTTTAAAGCTCATGATTTTTAGCATTATATCTTAAATAGGCCATGACAAAATTATTTATATCGCCGTCTAAAACAGCCTGAATATTTCCAGTTTCGTAATTAGTTCTATGGTCTTTAACGAGCGTATAAGGGTGCAAAACGTATGAACGAATTTGGCTGCCCCATGTACTCTCTTTTTTATCGCCGACGACTGAAGCTAATTCGTTTTCACGTTCACGTAATGCAATTTCAAATAAACGGCTCTTTAAAACATGCATTGCGGTTTGCTTATTCATATGTTGTGAGCGTTCGTTTTGGCAAGTAACAACAATACCGCTCGGAATATGTGTAATACGTACAGCGGAGTCCGTTCTGTTTACGTATTGACCACCTGCGCCGCTTGCTCTGAACGTATCAATTTTTAAATCTTCGGGCTTAATGTCAATATCAACATCGTCCGGAAATTCGGGAGTTACTAAAACAGAAGCAAAACTCGTGTGTCGTCTGTGTGCTGCATCAAACGGCGAAATTCTCACAAGTCTATGCACTCCCTTTTCAGCTTTCAAAAATCCGTAAGCAAATTCGCCAGTGATTAAAACCGTTGCGCTTTTTATTCCGTTGCCTTCGTCTTCTGTATTTTCAAGAATTTTGATTTTAAAATCTTCACGTTCGCAATAACGTAAATACATTCTTAAAAGCATTCCCGCCCAATCTTGGGAATCTAAACCGCCTGAGCCAGCATGAACTGTTAAAATAGCATTATTATTATCATAATCGCCGTTCAATAAAAATAATAAGCTTTGGTGTTCAAGAAATTTTTTAAAATCATTTGAGCGCGTCAAAAATTCCTGCTCTAAATCATTATCAGGTTCATCATCTGATAACATGCCGGCTAAAATTTCAAGCTCTTCAAATTCGTTATTAGCATGTTTCAAACTTTCAAGACGCGAATTTATTTGAGTAAGTTGCTTTAAAATATCTTCATGGCCTTCAGCGTTCCAAAAGTCTGGCGCGGAAGATGTTTGCGTTAAAACTTGGGCTTGCTCATTTAATTTTACTGGGTCAAAGACTGTCCTGCATAGCATTTTTCATAGCTCGCAGTTCGTCCAATTCCTGTTTAAAATTTAAAATCATGTTTAAAAAATATTCTCCTAAATTTAAAAATATCAAAAATAATCGCGCATATTATATTAAAAATTTGACGCTGACGAATTATTAAGCCGTAAAATATTAAAGAAGTCAAAACCGTTAGAGCTAACGCCTCAAAAAATATAATTCAAAATTTTTCACACGCCTAAAAAATTTAACACTTTGTTTCAAACTCGATGTCCTTAAAAATTATGCGGCGGTTAAATTTATAAATGCTTTTTTGTAGTGGTAAACGTAGTTGCAAAAAATAACAGTCCTCCAAATTTTTAGAGAACTGTTTCAAAATTGAATTTATTATATCAGGACGCTTCAAATTTTAGAGATTGCAATTTAAAACAATGTCGACCGAAAAAATATTTTTGCTCGTGGATATGTTGAGCGTGCCTTCATGACGTTTGACCGAATTAAAAACTGAAGTTAATCCTATTCCATGTCCGTCGCGTTCTGATTTTGGGAGACCGTTTTTATTAAATTTTATTTTTCCAGCGTAAGGGTTGTCGATTGAAAGACCTATTATTTGCTCCGAAAGTAAGGACGAAATTATTTTTACATTGCGGCGTTCTTCTGGTAAATTTTTAACGGCTCTTAATGCGTTTTCAACCAGATTGCCCAAAATTACACAGTATTCAGCTTCTTTTAATGGGAGTTCATGCGGTAAATTTAATTTCCATTCGATTTTTGTATTTTGATTTTTAGCAAACGAAGTGTAATACGATGCAACAGCATCAACCGCTATGTTATCGCAATAACCTTTATATTTTGTCTCTGATGTTAAATTGAATTGCGCAAGATAATTTTGAAGTTCGTTGAGTTGCCCAGAATTTGAAAATTGATTTATTACTAAAAGATGTTGCCGAAAATCATGCCTCAAAGCTTTTGTCTCGTCCATATAATTTCGGAGTTCTTCGTAACGTTTTCGCTCCATTTGTAATAAAGTGTTCTCCTGTTGAAGTTTCGCACTCTCTGAAAATCTCGTCGCTATCCACCAAAGCAAATAATAAATCGAAAAAATTAACAACAAAAGTACAGGCACTATGACAAGCGTTACTATTCTTAAACGTCCGACTAATAAATTTTCCGGTGCTACTGGCGTTAACCAACTGATTAAAAACGTGAACGTTAATGGAATTAAAAATAGAAAATCCCACATTCTGCCGATAGGCTTCTCAGCTAACAACATCGGTAACTGTTCAGTTAGAAATTTGAAAAAGATTACGCCGATTAAAATTGATATAACAAGCGAAATTAAACTCGTCTCGTAACACATAAGCTTCGTCGTTTCCCAAAGTTCATTTGCCGCCTCGATTGATGCCATTAAAATAATCGCGTAAAAAAGACAGAACGCACCCAACATAACCGAGTTGAAAAAGCAAAATAATTTTTGACCTAAAGGTATTCTCACTGAGAAAAAGAATATTAAAAATAAAAACGATACGTCCCAAACTAAAACAGGAATTACAGGTAATAATTGCTCCGCACTAACCCAAGCCGCAAAAATTACAAATAACGGCAGCAAAATCCCTGAAAGAGTATACGTAATCCAACCGCGCCAGCGTAATTCATCAAGCACAGGCAAAAATATAAATATAGCGTCCGGAATGATAATAGCCAGCTCAAAAACATAACGTAAAAATATTTGCATGATTTTATTTACCAGCTCTCATATTTGAAATTAAGTATTGAAAGAATGCGGCTGTTACTTTTGATTGACCGTTTACACGAATTGGATATCTTGCACCGTTTTTCATAACAAAAATTCCTTGTTCCTGCGTTAAAATTTGAGACATGTTGACGATTATTCCGCGATTGCATACTAAAAAATCTCTATGCCCTAACAACAAATTTTCAAGCTCTCCGAATTTTGTATTGCTTAAAAGGCATTCGCCGTTTACTAAATTTATCTCGGTATTATGGCCTTGCGATACGACAGAACTTATTTTACGTGCAGGAATTTCATATTCTGAACGAGACACTTTAACTTTGATAATAAGCTCTTCAATTTGGAGAACTCTTACCGCTTCGCTCAAAACGCTGTAAACATTTTCTCCGTCGTACGGCTTTAAAATATAATCAAACGGGTGAATTGGAAAAGCATCAAAAGCATATTCGCTCGACGTTGTTGTAAAGACGATTAAAATTTTTGTGTCGGCTTGTCTTAATTGCTTTGCTGTTTCAATCCCGTTAATCTCATTCATGACGATATCCATAAAAACGAGATGAATTAAATCGGGTTTAAAATTTTTCAACATCTCTTCACCGCTTGAATAAATATCTATCCGGCCAAGAATATGAGCGTTGTCGAAAAAATAGCTCCTGATAAAATTCTCAAGCTTTACCGCGTCCGTCTTCATATCATCAACAATAGCGATATTTAATTCCACGAAATATATACCTTTAAATTATTTTAAAAATTATTTTCCGTAGTGTTTTTTATATGTTCCGTTCGCTTCGCCTTTATATAGTTGAGCAAAATCGCTATTAACATTAACTTTAACAGTGTCTTCGTTAATAAATTTTAATTCGGCCTCTAACTCTTCTTTATCATCGACAGCATAAATAGTATTATCATCGTCATCAAAAATTCCGAGCATTTCTATTTTTTGGCCTTTGCTGGTGAAATTAACTGTGAATAATAATTCGGTGTGGTTTTCAAGATTGACGTATAAATAGCTGTCATCTCCATTGTCATAATAACCGTCGATTGTCCAAATATCTAAATCATCATTGCTTAAGGCTGAATTTGGCAACGCTAACGATAAAATAAAAACGAATGCTAAAAATTTTTTAATCATGATTTTTCAAAACTCCTTTTAAAATTTTAATTATTTTTTTCCATAAAAAGGCCGGAAGGCTCTAAAAAGTTTCAGGACGTATTCTCCTTCCGGCTTAACTCAAGGTATTATTTATAAAAGCAACTACTTTTTCAGAATGAATGCTATAAAATTTTTTAGCGGCTCAATCCTCGTCGTCATCGTCATAATCATCATATTCGTCGTCGTAGTCATTGACTTCAACCCAACGAACATAATATTTATAACGCCAGGACGGTTTACCTGTAAAACGCCTCACCGCTCCGCTAGTAACGTTTACATCAAAAACATGTTCAACATAATGGTCGGCCATGATATAAATATCTAAATCCGTATATTTGAGCTGCGTGTCTGCATTTATGCCGCCGGCATCTTCAAAATGGAACTCTGGAAACTCAACGCTTGTTACTTTGAAATTTACATCGCCGTCGTTAATAAGTTCCGCGTAAATGAGTATGTGATTGCCGTCTCTTGAAAATGCAACGTTCGTAACGTTCACTGTGCAATGAGCCTCTCCCCAAGCCGCAACGCTAAACGTAATAATAAACAACGCCGTACATAAAGTTAAAAATTTTTTCACGATAAAATTATTCACCTCCTCAATTTCAAAAATCTGTCTCACATAATAAATATCCGTTGGGCTAAATTATTCCAGTCATTATGTAAAAATCCAAGCCGCTAAAAACCAACGTTCACGCAAAATAACAAACGTTTGTGCAAAATTTAAGCCCTCGTATTTAGAGCGAATGAATTTAAAAAGCCACATGCTATAATTTTCAACGCATATAAAATTCAAAATATTTTCAAATTTTTAGTCAGGAGTGATTTTTCAAATGCGTAAAATTTTTTCGGCTATCGTTTTGATTGCGGTGTTATGTTCATGTGCTTTCGCTGATGACGATGTAATTAAAATCGGCGTTTATAATTGCTTAACCGGTCAAAACGCTTTCGGCGGACAGCTTGAACTCGAAGGGACACAGTTAGCTCATTCATTGATGCCCGAAATCTTAGGGAAAAAAATTCAGCTCGTAATCGTTGACAATAAGTCGGATAAAGTCGAAGCCGCTAACGCTGTTACACGTTTAATCGAGAATGACAAAGTTTGCGCGATTATCGGAACATACGGCTCATCGTTGGCTATGGCTGGCGGCGAAGTTGCTGAAAAAGCAGGGATACCCGTCATCGGAACTTCATGCACAAACCCGTTAGTAACGCTCGGCAAAAAATATTATTTCAGAGTTTGCTTTATCGACCCGTATCAAGGTGCTGGCGCGGCGACGTATTCATTCAGAAATTTAAATTTCAAACGCGCGGCCATGTTAATTGACGTTGCTAATGATTACAGCGTAGGTTTAGGCAACTTCTTTAAAACAGCATTTGAAAAAATGGGCGGCGAAATTGTTGCTGAATTAAAATATAACTCAGGCGACCAGGATTTTACGGCACAATTAACTGAGCTTATTTCCAAAAATCCCGACATAGTATTTTTACCGGCGTATTTTGCTGAAGGTGCTATCGTTTTAAAACAGGCTAACGAACTCGGTGCAGAATTTAGATTTATCGGTGCTGACGCTATGGACAACCCTGAAATAGTTACACTTGGCGGCGACGCTGTTGAAGGATTTTTACACACGACGTTTGCTTATGACCCGTCAATGAAAGATATGAACCCCGTAGCCGCGAAATTTACGGAAGAATGGAATAAATTAAATCCGGGCAAAGCTCCTAACGCTAACGTTGCTGTTGGTTATGACTGCTACGTAATGTTAAAAGACGCTATCGAACGCGCAGGAAGTTTTGAACCCGAAAAAATCCGTGATGCTCTTGAACAGACAAAAGATTTACCGACTGTTACAGGCATTACAACAATAAACGTTACTCATGACGCTGAAAAGGATATGGGTATTGTTGAAATTCGCGACGGCAAAAAAGTTTTCATCGGAACTGTAAAACCCGAAATGTAAAATTTTTTAGCAAAATGAAGTATTTTTTATAATTGCGATGATTAACGGGAGGGAATGTGAATTAAAAAAGCCCTCTCGTTTTTTATGTGTATAAATTTTTAGGAGGCATTCTTTTTGACACTAAATATTTTCGTTCAACATTTTGTGAATGCATTGAGCTTGGGTTCACTTTATGGGCTTATTTCGATTGGTTACACAATGGTTTACGGAATTTTAAGGCTCATAAATTTTGCACACGGCGATATTTTTATGTTGGGTGCGTATTTTGTATATTTTGCTACGATTTTTTATCAGCTTAACTGGTTTATAGGCGTTGTGATTGCGGTTGGTGCGACTGTAATTTGCGGTTTGCTCGTTGATAGAATTGCATATCGTCCGTTGAGGCAAGCTCCGAGAATTTCAGCGTTAATCAGTGCGATAGGCGTATCGTTCTTCATTGAAAATTTTGCGGTAGTCGTATTTACAGGTATGCCGCGTCCGGTTGTTCAGCCTAGAATTTTAATGAAGCCGATAATTTTGCCTAATAAAGTGCGTTTAATTCCGTTAGGGATTTTAGTACCGGTTGTGGCATTTATATTAGTTGCGGCGTTGTTATGGCTTTTATATAAAACTAAACCCGGACTAGCTATGCGTGCAATATCTTTTGATATCGAGACAACGCGAATGTTAGGAGTTAATGTCAACAAAATAATTGCGTTAGCATTCGGTTTAGGTTCGGCGTTGGCGGCTGTAGCTGGAATTTTATGGGCGTTACGTTATCCGAGAGTTGAGCCGTTCATGGGAATGACACCAGGCATAAAAGCTTTTATCGCGGCAGTGTTTGGCGGAATAGGTTCAGTGCCGGGAGCGATGATAGGCGGAATAATTTTAGGATTTGTTGAGATTATGTCAGTAGCATTCTTTCCAACGTTATCAGGTTACAAAGACGCGTTCGCGTTTTTCCTGCTGATAGTAATTTTGTTAATCAGGCCAACAGGTTTATTAGGCGAAAAATTAGAGGACAAAATATAAAATGCAGAAATTTAGAAATTTAATTTTAACTATTGCAGCCGTAATTTTATTCGCAGTATTTTTAGATTACGCCCCTCAAATTTTAAACGGCTACTGGCAAAGAATTTTAAATTTAATTGCTATTAACGCTATTCTTGCATTGAGCTTAAATTTAATTTACGGCATAACCGGAATGTTTTCG
>CAJODZ010000033.1:0-15524 GCA_905233645.1 uncultured Synergistales bacterium
GCCTTTTGAATTTAACACAGCAACTATTACCGCAACAATTCCAACGAGCATTATTATTCCCTGAATAAAATCATTGATAGCTGTAGCCATGTAACCGCCCGTAATGACATAAATGCCCGTGAAAATTGCCATGAGTATTACGCAGAAAGAGTAATCAATATTAAAAGCCATTCCGAATAAACGACTTAAGCCGTTATATAAACTTGCTGTGTAAGGAATTAAAAATATAAAACAGATTATTGACGCAATTATTTTTAACGCTTCGCTTTCAAAACGTTTCCCGAAAAATTCCGGCATTGTTGCGCTTGATAAGTGTTGTGTCATAATTCTTGTGCGTCTTCCTAAAATTGCCCATGCTAATAACGAGCCTATTAAAGCATTTCCGATACCTGCCCACGTTGACGCAATACCGTAACGCCAGCCAAATTGACCAGCATAACCAACAAATACAACCGCTGAAAAATAACTCGTTCCGTATGCAAAAGCCGTAAGCCAAGGCCCAACCGAACGACCGCCCAATACAAAACCGTTTACATCAGTAACATGTTTGCGGCAATAAATTCCTATTCCGACCATCAATGCGAAAAACGCGACGACCAAAATTATTTTTAGCAACATTTTTTAAAATCACTTCCGTGAAACAAAATTTAAGGCGACATTATAAACAAGTGTCTAAAAATTTTCATAAATTTAAATTTGTATGCATAAAACTAGAATATGAGCGCGAAAAAATAATTGTGTTATAATAGCCCGCGTGATTTTATAGAGCCGGGGTGGCGGAATGGCAGACGCAGTAGACTCAAAATCTACCGAGTGCAAGCTCGTGGGGGTTCAAGTCCCCCCTCCGGCACCAAATTTTTTATCAGGGGTGCAAAATGCCAAACAAGAAATCAGCTGAAAGGCGCGTAAAGATTGCAGAACGCAATAGGTTATACAATAGACAATGGAACTCAAGATGTAGAACAGCCGTTAAAAAATTATTACTCGCTGTTGATGCAAAAGATGTTGAAGCCGCGAAAAATAATTTTAACGTTGCACAGAGTGTTATTGACAAAGCCGTTGTAAAAGGCGTAATGCATAAAAACACTGCGGCACGTCGTAAAATGTTAATGGCAAGACATTTAAAGACACTTGGTATATAATTAACAACGCAAACAACAAATAAAACACTTTTTATCTATCATAAAGACCTCACCCCTGTTGAGTTTATCAGCAGGGTATTTTTTATCTCCATCATCATTTAAAACGCACGAAATTTTGAAAACGCATATAATTTCATCCGAAATGAATTTATGTTTATATTTTTTATAGAAAGGCTGATTTAATTTTATGGCTACAAATTTTAAAAACGTCCTGAATTTTATCCGCTCTGTAATGCCGGACGCTGAAGAGTTTATAAATTCTGAAGACGATTTGTTATTAAATATCACCGAGATTTTTTCGGACAGTCGCAAAGTCGTTCAAGGTTCGTTATTTTGTTGTATCACTGGTGAAAAATCAGACGGTCATAAATTCGCTGAACAAGCCGTGAAAAATGGTGCGGTGGCTTTGTTGTGTGAACGTAAATTAGAAAATTTGCCCGTACCTCAAATCGTTATTAAGGGTCGAAATATTCGTGATGTTTTGGGTGATTTATCCGCGTTCATTTATGACAAACCTTGCGAAAAGATGTTAATGGTCGGCGTAACAGGCACTAACGGTAAAACTACAACAACATATATTATTCGCTCTATCTTGCAAGCCGCAGGTATTCGCACTGGACTTTTGGGGACTGTTATCGAGAGCGACGGCATTCACGAAATTGAAGCAGACAGAACGACACCAGAAAGCAGCGAAATTCAAAAACAGCTGTACGAAATGTTAAATAATAATTGCGGTGCTTGTGTCATGGAAACTTCATCGCACGGCTTATTCTTAGGAAGATTAAAAGGGACAAAATTTGACATTCCGATTTTTACGAATTTATTCCCGGAGCATTTAGACTTTCATAAAAACATGAACGATTATTTTGCCGCGAAAGAATTATTATTTACAAAATACTCAAAAGATAATTTTATCGGTGCGGCGAATTTTGATGACCCTTACGGGAAAATGTTAATTGACGAATTTGAACACAGTTTGCGCGGTTTCGGAATGAGTGAAAAAGCTCCTTCAAGTGTCATAGCATTTGAAACTAATTTAAACGGCTCACAGCTCTTAATTCAAACTCAAGGTTTTGAAAACGCTATCGCTATAAAATCTCCGTTAGCCGGCAAATTTAATATCATGAACACTTTATGTGCTGTTACGGCTATGCGTGGACGAGTTGACGATGAAGCAATTATTAACGGTGTCGCGAATGTCCCTCAAGTTCCTGGACGGCTCGAAAGAATAAATTTACCGAATGGTGCTTTGTGCTTTGTTGATTTTGCTCACACGCCTTCAGCTCTTGAAAACGTTTTAAAAACTGTTTGGACGTTATCAGGCAACAGACACGGAAAAATAATTTCACTTTTTGGACACGGCGGAGGACGTTACGAATTAAACAGACCCGAATTAGGCCGAGTAGCTGCTCAAATCGCGGACGAAATTATTGTAACTTCGGACAACGCACGCGATGAAGACCCTGCAAAAATTGCTGAAGCTATAGTCTCAGGTATCAAGGCCAAGCCGTATAAAGTAATTTTAGATAGGCCGGAGGCTGTTAATTATGCACTTAATAAATTAAATTCAAACGACATTTTAATAATCACAGGTAAAGGGCCGGAAAGATTTATAACGATTGGCAATAACAAAATACCTTTTAATGACGCGGAGGCTGTTAAAAAATGGGCGGCGGAAAAAATTTAACTCTTGAAAAATTATTCGCTCTGATAAACGTAAACGTCCCTGAAAAATTTAAAGATTTCGTATTCCCTTCACATTTAGCTACTGACAGCAGAAATGTTATAAAAAACGGTGCGTTCGTAGCATTAGAGGGAGCAAAAACGGACGGTCATAATTTTATAAAACAAGCCTTAGAAAACGGAGCAAGCTTGTTAATCATTAAAGAGGGCAAAAATATTATTGATGTTCCAGAGCATATCCCAGTCATAAAATTAAAAGACCCTGAAAAAGATTTAGCGCGATTAGCCTCGTTAAGATTAAAAAATTATTGTCCCGAAAACGTTATCGCGATAACCGGAAGCGTAGGCAAAACTTCAACTAGAGCGGCTCTCGAAAAAGTTTTAAGCACGGAATTAAAAACTCATTCGCCCGAAAAAAGCTTTAACACGTTAATTGGCTGCACGGCTACGATTTTGGCAATGGATTTAGACACGCAAGCTTTGATTTTGGAATTTGGAGCAAACAAGCCAGGCGAAATTGAAGAGCTTACGAATTATTTTGCGCCTTCAACTGTAATTTTAACGTCTGTAAATCCCGTTCACCTAGAAGGTTTTAAAAGTGTTGAAGGAGTTTTGAACGAGAAATTAAAAATCACGGCTTCAAAAAATTTGCAGCGAATAATTTTCAACAACGACAACGAATTATTACATAACGCTTTGATTAAAAATTCACATGCTAAATCGGTCGGGCAAAATTCAAATTCTGATTACGTTATAAATTTCGATGAGGCTAAATTTGAGTTACCGGCCTTGAAATTTAACATCACGCATGCGAATAAAACTCTCTCTTTAAAAGCCAACGTTTGGGGAGAGCATATGTCTTACCCGTTGAGTTTAGCTGTAGCGACGGGTGTTGAATTAGGTTTAAGATTTGAAAAATGCGTGAGTGCTTTAAATAATTTTGAGGCATTAGGCGGACGCGGAAGAATAATTTTTTACGATGACAATCAGAAATTTTTAATTGATGACGCTTACAACGCAAATCCGGCCTCAATGAGTGCGTCTCTAAAAACTTTTAACGTTATAGATTGCGAAAATAAAGTTGCAGTTTTAGGTGAGATGCGTGAGCTTGGTAACGACGAGATTAAATTTCACGCTGAGTTATTCCCGTTGTTAAAAAATATTGAGCACGTAATTTTAACGGGCAAATTATGGCGTGAAGCGTTTGCTAATTTAGAAAATCACTTTGAATTTGTTGACACATGGCCGGAAGCGTTAGAGCTTGTTAAAAGAATTTCGTGGCGCGGTTTGTTAGTCAAAGGTTCAAACAGTATCGGACTTAGCAACATAGTGAAGGCTTTATCATGAGTTTTGTAATTGGGATAATATTTTTTGCGTTGAGTGTAATTTTGCAATATATCTGGTTAAAAATCCAACGTAAAATACATTTAACGCAAGCTCAAAAAACCTACGGCGTAAACATTGACGTGAACATAAAATCAAAAACACCATCGACCGGCGGAATAATTTTTATGTTGCTCGGAATTTTGGCCATGCTGATAAATCTTAATGCTAAAAATATTTTGTTTTGGTCATTGCCATTATTGAGCGGTTTAATTGGCTTTATCGATGATTTTGGAAAATTGCGTTCACACACTAGCGAAGGTTTAACAAGTTTAGCGAAATTAAAATTGCAGTTAATCCTATGTTTAGTGTGGTCAATCGCAGCTGAATATTTGGGCTTAAATGGTTTATGGCCTGGATTTTTGAATTATGCGTTAATAAATATTTTGACATCGTTTTTATTATCAGCCGGAATTTTGAACGCAGTGAACATAACGGACGGCTTAGACGGTTTAGCGGCAGGTAGCTTTATTATTTCGTTAGGAATATTGCTAATTATGTTGCCTGTAAATAATTTTAACGCTGAAATTTTAACGGAATTATTTTTCATAGTGAGCGGCTTTTTATTTTTTAATATACGTCCTGCGAAAACATTTATGGGCGATACGGGTTCACATTTTTTAGGCGGAGCGTTAATTGCGATTTGTGTATTTAATTGTCGTTCGTTAGCTGTAATTCCTGCTGGTTTTATATTTATAATCGAGATGTTTAGTTCAGGCATTCAAATTTTCACAATAAGGAAGCTCAACAAAAAAATATTTTTAATGGCTCCGTTGCATCATCATTTTCAGAAAATGGGTTTTGATGAGACGGCTGTAACGTTAAGATTTTGGCTAATACATGCGGTTGCGGGCGTGCTGTTAAGTTTATTGCTGATAAATATTTTCTAAGCACATTTTAAAAATTTAGCCTCCAGTTAAAAAATTTTGGGGGCTTTTAAAAAATTCCATGTTAGAATTATCGCGTTTGAAATCATTATTTTTAAGGAGTTGACAACTTTTGCTTAATCTCTGTACAACGTCAAGCGTCAAGCGGTAAATACTGTCTATAAAAAATCTTATTCAAATTCGTTTTCGGATACACTTTTAAATTCAAAATCTCAATTATTTTTTAGCACGTCTTCGAGAGGTTGCGCACTATGAAGAAAAATCTAGTCATTGGCGCAATTACAAATTACGTTTGGGAAGATGTTGAACCGTTTTTTAAATCATATGTCGCTGCCGGTTTTGAAAACACTGATTGCGTTATGTTTGTTCATAATGTGTCGCGAAGAACGTTAAATAAAATCCGTACGTGTGGCGTTGAAGTTTTGCAAATACCTCAAGAATTTATAAACGGCAAAAATAGAAATGCTTTTGTTGTAACTAATTACCGTTGGAATTTATACGCCGGCTACTTAAACAAGTATAATGACAAATATAATTTAATTTTTACGTCAGATGTAAGGGATGCATTCTTTCAGCGAGATATTTTTAAATTATGCGATAGTAAAAATTTTTTAGGGCTAGCTATCGAAGATGGATATTTGACGGAAAAAGTTAACAAATATTGGATTACAGAAGGTTACGGTAACGAGATTTATAACGAAGTAAAGAATGAACGAATTATTTGTACTGGCACAGTTTGGGGAACTTGCAAAGAATTTCAGACATTCTCCGAAAATATCGCAGGTGAATTTGAAAAGTTTTCTGACGAATTTTTAAAAAGACATATTATTATGGATCAAGGCATAGGCAACATAATAATTTACTACCAAAAAATCTTTAAAAATGAAATTTTATTTACAAGCGATAATCTTACCGGCCATGTTATGACAATCGGATTAACAAAACTCGAAGACATAAAATTAAACGCTAATGGCGAAATTTTTAATGGTGCTGGTGAATTGGCCGCCGTTGTTCATCAGTATGACCGTAAAAAATTGATTGTCGCAATGGTAAACGCTAAATATTGCAAGCCAGCAGGATTATTTAGGAAAATATTAAACAAGTGTGAAAAATTCCTCAAAAAATTATTCCCGTTGCAAAATTTGCCGTTGAAAATCATGAATAAAATTAAGCGCAAATTTTCAAAAGAACAATAACAATTTTTTAATCAATCGTTAAAAATTACCCTCTCTTAATAATATTTGGGAGGGTTTTTGTTATATTCTGTTTGTAATTTTACAGGCGAGTTTTTAAAAATTTCATGTAAAATCCAAATACTAAAAATTTTTTATAAGAAGAGATGATTTTTTAGAGATGATTAAAAATAATTTGACGCGCAAAATCTTTTTAACGATTTCAATTTTGTTCGCTCTTAGTAACTCGTTATATGCTGATGACTGGCTAGACTTGGTGCAAAAATATACTTCAGCTGATAAGGTTAAATTTGCTCCTGACAAATGGAAATCTCTCGTAAATGATTATTCGGGCGTTGAAAATGTAAACGTTCTTGCTCAGTGGTGGGGTGCTTTTGAAGATAAAACACTAACTTATTTAATTGAACGCGCTTTCAACGAGAACAAGGATATGAAAACAGCAAGAGCTAAACTTCAAGAGGCACGCGCTCAATTAGGGATAACGATGATTGATAAAACCCCAAGCGTCAACGGTGGAGCAAGTTACACAAACGCTAGAGGTTCTAGAAATTTAGGCTACGGAAGTTCAAATACTTATCAGATTGGTGTTGATGCCTCTTGGGAAATTGATTTTTGGGGCAAAAAACAAGATAACATTAACGCCGCAAAAGCTGGTTACGAGGCTCAAAACGCTTCGTTACATGACGTTTGGGTAAGTCTTTCAGCAGAAGTCGCAACGAATTATATAAATTTGCGGACGTATCAAGCTCAATTAGAAGTTGCAAATAATAATATTCGTGTTCAGCAGGACGTTTTAAATTTATTACAATCACAATACGACGCTGGTTTAAAAGACGGTCTCGCTTTACAACAGGCAAAATATACACTCGAAAACACTAGAACTAACGTACCTGCAATTTTACAAGCGATTGAAGAGACGATGAATGCGTTAGCGATTTTAACGGGCGATGTTCCTGGAAGTTTGAACGAGATTTTAAAAAACAGTCATTCATTCCCGAACGCTGATGTTAGACGTTTAAACGGAATACCTGCCGAAACGATAAGACAACGTCCAGATATTTTAGCGGCTGAGAAAAATTTAACGGCTCAAATTCACAGGAAGAAGGCAGCCGAAAAAGCATATTACCCGACTTTTTCATTAACAGGTTCGATAGGTCTTGAAAGTTTAAGCACTGGAGATTTTTTAGACGGTGATAGTTTTGCGACGAGCTTTATTTTGCCAAAAATCACATGGCCAATTTTTAATACAGGTTCAATCAGGAAAAATATTCGTGTTCAAAATGCAGTTGAAGAACAATTATTAGCAGCTTACGAAAAAACAGTTTTGTTAGCAGTGTCAGAAGTTCGTAACGCTTTAACAGCCAATGCTCAAGAAGAAGTTAAAAACCGTGCCATAAGAAGAGCATTAGCGGCGGCGCATTCAGCTTTAGATATTTCTTGGGACAAATATAATCAGGGCTTAACGGATTTTAACAACGTGCTTGACGCTTTGAACTCTGTATTTTCGATTGAGAATGAATTTGCTGTTAGCAACGGTAAACGTATGATAAATCTTGTAAGTTTATTTAAAGCGTTAGGCGGAGGCTGGCAGCCAATGTTAGAAAGCGAGACAGTAGCTCAAAAATAATTTTAGTCTGGAGGTTTTTAAAAATGCAATTTGACAAATCTAATGACGGACATAATTTGACATTGAGGCTTGATAAAAAATTAAGTGCTGTTACTGCTGAAGTGCTTGAAAAAGATTTATTAAATCAGCTTGACGGTGTGAAAAATTTAACGATAGATATGTCAAAGCTCGAATATATTTCATCGGCTGGCCTTAGAGTATTATTACGCGCTCAAAAAATTATGAACACTCAAGGCAAAATGACACTTAAAAACGCTGCCCCCGAAATATTAAATATATTTGAGACGACCGGTTTTGACCAGATTATGACGATAATTTAGGATTATTTAGATAAAAAATTTAAATTGGGAGAGAGTTTTTAATCATGAAAATTACAAAATGTGTATTCCCTGTTGCTGGTTTAGGAACGCGCTTTTTGCCCGTAACTAAAGAGCTTGCGAAAGAGATGTTGCCATTAGTCAACCGTCCGATTATTTCGTATGGTGTTGAAGAGGCTGTCGCGTCTGGTTGTGGTGAAATAATTATGATAACTGGACGCGCAAAACGTTCGATTGAAAATTATTTTGATAGGTCATTTGAACTTGAGTATTTATTAAAAGCTCGCGGCAAAGAAGATTTATATAACATGATTATAAAAATTTCTGATATGGCCGAGATTTTGTTTATCCGTCAACGTGAACCGTTAGGGTTAGGCCATGCTGTTTTGTGTAGCGAGCCAGTTTGTAAAAATGAATATTTTGCTGTTGCTTTACCTGATGATGTATTTGTTAATGATGCAAATCCTGTTTTGAGCCAGTTAATTCACGTTCATGAAAAAATGGGAGGCAGTGTCATAGCTTTAGAAGAAGTCGACAATGAAAATATTTCACGTTACGGCGTTGCAAAAAGTCAATTTGAAGTTGAGCCTGGCATACATAAAATTATTGACATGGTCGAAAAACCAAAAGCCGAAGACGCACCAAGCAATTTAGCAATAATGGGACGTTATGTTTTATCGCCAACGATATTTGAATTATTATCTAAGCAACAAGCAGGTTCAGGCGGTGAAATTCAATTAACGGACGCTTTAAAAACTTTATGTACGCAAGAGCCAGTATGGGGAGTTGTATATAAAGGCCGTCGTTTTGATTGCGGAACTCAAAAAGGCTGGCTAAGCGCGAATGTTCAATTAGCCTTAGAAGATAAAGAATTACGCGGTGTAATCCTTGACATCGTTAAAAAAGAATTGGGCGAATAAAAATTTAATATGAATGACAAAATTATTATTAAAGGTGCTCGCGAACATAATTTAAAAAATATCAGTCTTGAAATCCCCAAAAATAAATTAACAGTCATTACTGGCCCTTCTGGTTCTGGAAAATCGTCGTTAGCTTTTGATACTTTGTATGCTGAAGGTCAAAGGCGTTACGTAGAATCCCTTTCAGCTTACGCGCGGCAATTTTTAGGAGTTCAGAAGAAGCCCGATGTTGATGAAATTTCAGGTTTATCGCCGGCTATATCTATCGAACAAAAAGGTACTGGCCATAATCCGCGCTCAACAGTTGGAACTGTAACGGAAATTTATGACTATTTAAGATTATTATTCGGGCGTATTGGTGTTCCTTATTGTCCAAAATGCGGAAAGCCCGTTGAAAGACATTCGCTCGATGAAATTTTAAATTATATTTTTGACAACGAATTAAATTTAAAGCTCGAAATTTTTTCACCGTTAGTCAAAAATAAAAAAGGTACGTTCGCTAATTTATTTAATCAAGTTCGTGAACAGGGTTATACTCGCGCAAGAGTTGACGGGAAAAATTTTTTACTCGATGACGAAATTACACTTGAGAAAAATAAAAAACACACTATCGAAATTTTAATTGACCGCTTAAAAGTTTTACCAGACAGGAAGAGCCGTTTAGCCTCATCAATCGAAAACGCTTTAAAATTATCTGGCGGTTACGTTTTAATTTCACCAGAGGGCAAAACCTCTTACACCATGACTGAAAATTATTCCTGCCCCGACTGTGAAATAAGTATGCCCGTGATTGAGCCGCGATTATTCTCGTTTAATAATCCTGTCGGCGCGTGTCCTGATTGCGGAGGCTTGGGAAGTCATGAACATTTTTCAAAAGAACTTTTAATTGACCCTGAACGCTCAATTTTTGACGGTGCTGTAATCGCTTGGAAAAATAAACCGCAAGCTATCGAAAAATTAAAATTATTCGCTGATAAACATAATTGGGATTTGACGAAAAAATTTAAAGATTTATCACCAGAAATTCAAGATTTTATCTGGAACGGCAGCGGCGACGAAAAAATACCAATGATTTTTGACGAAAAAGGTATCGCACGGCCTTACATGGGACGTTACGGTGTTGTCGGCTGGCTTGAAAACATGCTGCGCTATTTCGATGACAATGAGAAAGTTCAAGAAGAAGTCTTAAAATTTAAAGTCGAAGACGTTTGTAAAAGCTGTCATGGTTTAAGACTTAGGCCGGAAGCTTTAAATGTTAAAGTCGCTGATTACGGAATTGGTGATTTAATTTCAATGCCAATCGAAAAATTAGTTGACGTTATGAAAAATTTAAAGCTCACTCAAAATCAAATCTCAATCGTTGAACAGGTCATGAGCGAAATCATTAAACGCCTCGAATTTTTAAATAATGTCGGTGTCGGTTATTTAACACTTTTACGGCGAGCTGACACTCTTTCAGGCGGTGAAGCTCAAAGAATAAGACTTGCGACACAAATTGGCTCAAATTTAAGCGGTGTGCTTTACGTTTTAGATGAGCCGACAATAGGATTACATCCGCGCGACACTGAAAAATTATTAAAGTCTTTAAATTCAATCCGCGATTTAGGCAATACTGTTATAGTCGTTGAACATGATTTTGAAACAATGCAGGCGGCTGATAATTTAATCGAAATGGGCAAGCACGCAGGTGAACAGGGCGGCGAAATTATTCATGCTGGAAAATACGAAGACTTTTTAAAAACTGACGGCGCAACAGGTTTATATTTACGCGGTCTTGAAAATGGTATTGTCCGTTCTGAAACAAAGCGCGTTCCTGAAAAATGGTTAAAGGTCAACGGCGCGGCTCATAATAATTTAAAAAATATTAACGTAAAAATTCCTGTTGGGTTATTCACATGTATTAGCGGTGTTTCAGGTTCAGGCAAGAGCAGTTTTTTATACGACGTTTTATATAAAGGCTTGCGGAGAATTTTAGACCCCGACTTCCGCGAAAAACCAGGTGCTTTTAAATCAATCGAGGGCGCGGAATTTTTTGACAATATCGTATTAGTTGACCAATCGCCAATCGGACGCACTCCACGTTCAAACCCTGCAACTTACACCGGATTATTTTCGATAATACGTGATTTTTATGCCGAATTACCCGAAGCAAAATTAAGAGGTTATAAATCGGGAAGATTTAGCTTTAACGTTAAGGGCGGCCGTTGTGAAGCTTGCGGTGGTGCTGGCTCTGTAAAAACATCAATGTTATTTTTGCCGGATATCTATACAGACTGCGAAGTATGCGGCGGAACGAGATATAACAGCGAAACGCTCGAAGTTAAATTCAAAGATAAGAACATCGCCGATGTCTTAAACATGACTGTTGATGAAGCCATGAAATTTTTTGAAGACATACCTAAAATTTTAAGCAAGTTAAAAATTATTCATGATGCCGGCTTAGGTTATATACGTCTTGGCCAGTCAGCATTAACACTTTCAGGCGGTGAAGCTCAACGGGTTAAATTATCAAAAGAACTTTCTAAAAAATTTTCAGGCGGAAGAACTTTATATTTGCTTGATGAACCGACAACGGGATTATTTTATTCGGACGTTAAAAAATTGCTTGATATCGTTCACAGGATTATAAATAATAATAAAAGCACGGTGATTTTTATTGAGCATAATTTAGATGTTTTATTGTCCGCTGATTATATAATTGATTTAGGCGAAGAGGGCGGAGAAAAGGGCGGTCATCTCGTTAATTCAGGAACGCCTCAAGAAATCATCAAAGCTCAAAAAGGTTACACAGCCAAATTTTTAAAAGATTATGCAAAAAATTTAAATTTAAATCTGGAGGTTATTTAATCTAAAATGCCCGAATTTGAAGTTAAAGATATGTCATTAGCTGAACACGGTTTGAAAAAAATTGATTGGGCTTGGCAGTATATGCCGTCAATGCAGTATTCGTATGAAAAATACAAAGACGCTCAACCGTTTAAAGGTGCTGTAATCGCCGCGTGTTTACATTTGGAGGCCAAGACAGCAAATTTGTTAATCACGTTGAAAAAATTAGGTGCGACTGTTGCTGCCTGCGGTAGTAATCCGTTATCAACACAGGACGATATTTGCGCCGGTCTTGCTGAACGCGGAGTACATGTTTACAGTCATAGAGGCATGACAACGGAAGAATATTTTAAATACGTTAATAAAGTTCTTGATTACAAGCCTAACGTAATTATTGATGACGGTGCGGACTTGGTTGCAACACTTCACACGGAACGCAAAGAGTTAATCCCGAATATTTTAGGCGGTTCTGAAGAGACAACTTCGGGCGTTAAAAGATTACGTGCTATGAATAACGACGGCGTTTTAAAATTCCCGATGATTGCTGTTAATGACGCTTTGAGCAAATATTTATTTGATAACCGTTACGGTACAGGACAATCAGTTTGGGACGGCTTTGTACGCACAACAAATATGGTCGTCGCCGGGAAAACTGTCGTTGTTGTTGGTTACGGCTGGTGCGGTCGCGGAGTTGCAATGCGTGCGGCTGGGCTTGGTGCGCATGTAATAGTTACTGAAGTTGACCCTCATAAAGCTTGTGAAGCACTCATGGACGGTTTCAGAGTTATGAGCATGGAAGAGGCCGCGCCTTTGGGTGATGTATTCTTAACATTAACAGGCAATATTCACGTAATCAGACGCGAGCATTTTGAGAAAATGAAAAACGGCGTTGTATTAGGTAATGCCGGACATTTTGACGTAGAAATCAGCAAGCCCGATTTAGAAAGTTTAGCCGTTAAAAAAGAACAGCTGCGCGATAATATTGACACTTACATTATGAAAGACGGCAGACGTATAAATTTACTTGGTGAAGGACGCTTAACAAATTTAGCATGTGCTGACGGACACCCGATTGAAATTATGGACTTGAGCTTCAGTTTGCAATTAGAGGCGGCATTATATATTTACACTCACAAAATTGCTAACGGCTTATACCCTGTACCTATGGAAATTGACAGAGAAGTCATGAACTCAAAATTAGCCGCGCTCGGTGTAAAAATTGACAGCATGACACCGGAACAAGTCGAATATATGAAGAGCTGGCAGGAGTAATTTTTAAAAATGGCAACATTATTTAAAGATGTTTGGATAATCGACGGCTCAAGAAATTTAGCGGAGCGCGTTCATTTATTAGTTTCAAAAGGCCGTATCGCTGAAATCAAAAGTTACACCGAAAATCCCCCAAGTGCCGACAAAATAATCTCAGGTCGCGGGAAAATGGCGGTTATTCCAGGATTTGTAAACGCTCACACACATGCGGCTATGACTTTATTGCGCGGTTTAGGTGAAGAAGCCCCGTTAATGGAATGGTTGCAAAATAAGATTTGGCCGGTCGAAGATAAATTAACGCCTGATTATATTTATTGGGGAACTTTATCAGCGATTTTAGAAATGCTTTCAACCGGTACAACGTGTTTTGCTGATATGTATTTTGAAATGGACAGAGTAGCCGAAGCCGTTTTAAGTGCTGGAATGCGTGCTGCTTTGTGTCGCGGAATTACTAAAGGTGAGCCTGGAAAATTAGAACGCTCGCTTGAAAATAATTTAGACATCGCTAAAAAATATCATGGCCGTGAAGGTTTATTAACTGTTCAGCTTGGCCCTCACGCTCCTTATACAGTGCCGGTTGAATTTATGAAAGTCATCGCGCAGGCTGCTAAAGATAACGACTTAGGCGTACATTTCCATTATTTAGAAACAGAGGGCGAAAAAAATTCGCTGCCTGAAAATTATTTAGAGCAGGCGGATTTATTAGACGTTCCGCATTTGACTTTGGCACATTCTGTTTATTTAGACCCCGAAATTAAAATCGACTTTGAAAATATTACGCTTGTTCATTGTCCGAATAGTAATTTAAAACTTGGAAGCGGAATTATGCCTTTAAATTCATGGCTTGAGCGTGATGTATCTGTTGCATTAGGTACGGACGGCGCGTCAAGCAATAATAAATTAGACATGTGGGACGAAATGCGCGTTACTGCTTTAATTCATAAAGGCGTTAATAAAAATCCTGTAATAATTCCGGCGTTGGACGTTTTGAGAATGGCAACGTATGAAGGCGCAAAAGCGTTCGGATTTTCTCAAAAAGGAATGATTAGCGAGGGCTGGGTTGCTGATTTGGTGTTAGTCGATTTAGACAAGCCAAATTATATCGGTGTCAATGCTGAAAATTTAGCGACGTATCTTGTTTACGCTGGAAGTTCGGCAGACGTAGCAGGCACAATGGTCAACGGCAAATGGTTATATTTACACGGCGATTACCCAACTTTAGACCGCGAAGAAATTATTAACAAAGCCGTTGAAGCGCGTGAAGCAATCACGAAATAAAATTTTTTTCGGGAGATTTTTAAATTTATGCCTGAAAATAAGCTTGAAGAGATAATTATTAAACAAGACATAACGGAAGTAATTGCGCGGTACTTCTTTTGCCTGGACGAAAAAAATACCAGCACTAAAGAAATGCGCAACTTTTTCACGGATAACGCTTCTGTAAAAATGCCCGCAGTTAGAAAAGCTACAGGCATTGAAAATATTGCTGAAGTTCACCGCCTGATGTTATCGCAGTTTGAATTTGTACATCACGTTTTAGGAGTTTTATTATTTACTTTTCACCCTAATGGAGAAGTTGAAGTAAAATGCCAGGCTTCAGCGTTATATAAAAATAAAAGTGCTGACTTAAAAAATATTTTCTCTTCTGAACGTCTTGTATGCGTTGCCCGTAAATGTGATGATAATCAATGGCGGATATGTTATCTTGATGTGCAGTTTTTAAATAAACTTGAAATTTAGTTTTATATTTTTATTGTAAGGAGTTTTTATTTTTAATGAACGGTTTAATTTTAGTTGGAGCGGCGATAATTTTGCTGATACTTGCATATTTGATTTATGGCCGCTGGCTCGCAAAAACTTGGGGAATTGACCCTAACGCAAAAACACCAGCTTACAAATTTGAAGACGGTATCGACTTTTCACCCTCATCGCGTCTCTCAGTTTTTTCGCACCAATTTAATTCAATAGCTGCTGTAGGCCCAATCACTGGACCTATTATCGCGGCGATGTTCGGTTGGCTGCCTGCGTTTATCTGGTTAATTGTCGGCGGAATATTTTTCGGAGCGGTTCAAGATTTTACGTCGTTGTATGCTTCAGTTAAGAATGACGGAAAATCAATGGGCTTGATAATTGAAAAATATATAGGCAAAACCGGAAAGACGTTATTTTTAATTTTCTGCTGGTTATTTACGTTATTAGTTATTGCGGCGTTCGCTGATATTTTAGCCAGTACGTTCTCAATGGTTAACGCTAACGGTTCAGAAAATCCTAACGGTA
>CAJODZ010000033.1:15539-20847 GCA_905233645.1 uncultured Synergistales bacterium
TATACGCGGCTGTAGCTGTTTTGTTCGGAATATTTTTAAGAGTTGTAAAGCCCGGTGAAAAAGTTAAATTTATCATCGCGATTATCTTAGTGCCTGTTATGGTTTACGCCGGCTTTAAATTCCCGTTAAGCTATAACCGCGAAATTTGGCGTTATGTAATTTTTGGATATTGCTTTGTAGCGTCAGTAATGCCGATTTGGTTATTAAAAGGCCCGCGCGATTACTTCAGTGTATTTTTATTCATAATCATGATTGCCGGAGGAGCTTTAGGAATTATTATCGCTAACCCTGAAATTCAAATGCCTGCGGTCGTAGCTTTTAATGTTAATGATAATCCGATGTTCCCGATTTTATTTGTAACGATTGCCTGCGGAGCTATTTCCGGATTTCACAGCCTTGTATCTTCAGGAATGTCATCAAAATTAGTTTCAAACGAGCGCGATATTTTACCCGTTGGTTATGGAGCAATGCTCACAGAAGTTTTATTAGCTGTAATAGCATTAGTCGTTGCGTGCGCAGGTGCTTCAAATGGAGTTTTACCGAAGGGCAACCCGTTTAAAATTTTTGGTGAGTCCGTAGCTAAATTTTTCGGAGTTTTTGGCGTGCCTGTTGAAATTTCAGCGTGCATTATGGTTATGTGTGTAGCTGATTTAGCAATGACAACGATAGATTCTGTAACACGTATCGGCAGAATGTCATTACAGGAATTATTAACGCCAGCTGATAAATCAAAACAGGGCATAATTTCAAAAATTATCACGAATGATTTTGTAGCGACGATTTTAACTTTAGGACTTGCATATTGTTTATGTTTAGCAGGTTATTCAAGCATTTGGCCGTTATTCGGTTCAGCAAACCAATTATTAGCAGCGTTAGTTTTAACGGCGTTAGCAGTCTTCTTAAAAGCAACTAACCGCAAAAACTGGATGTTATATGTCCCGATGATTTTCATGTTTATCGTAACGATGACAGCATTAGTCTTAAAAGTTATTGCGATTTATGGAAATTACACCGCCGGAAAATTTGTTCCTATGGTTGACGGCTTACAGCTTGTAATGGCGGTTGCGTTAATGTTTTTAGCTGTGCTTGTTGTTTTCAAATCGTGGGGAGAATTATTAAAGGCTAAGCCCGCGAAAAATTAGAGTTTTAAAATTTAATCACGAAAATATTTTTAACCGTCCTGTGAAAAATCGGGGCGGTTATTTTTTGCGCATGATAAAATTTTCAGCCGGTGAACAAAATGATTTTGGATACAAACATAACTATAAAAACTGACAGCAAAACGAAGCTAGAGACGCAAAAAATTTTCGATGCTCTTGGACTTGATATTGGTGCAGCAATAAATATATTTCTCCGACAGGTTTTAATTCATAACGGTTTACCTTTTAGGGTTGAGCTTGAACGTGAAAAAATTACGGATGACGTTTTAAAGGGTGACGATTTTTATGGGCCTTTTGACAACGTAAAAGATTTAATGAGAAGCTTAAATGATTAAACTAAAAATAATTTATGAAGGTCAATTTAAACGTGATTATAAGCTTGCCATAAAACGTGGGTTAAATCCTGAAGCACTTGAAAAAGTTGTGTCACCAATAGCTGAAAAACAAGAACTCCCGTTAAAATACAAAGACCACAAATTAACGTCATCAAAAAATTATAAAAATATGCGCGAATGTCATACTGAAGCTGATTGGTTGTTGATTTATCAAATTTTAAGCGATGCTTTAATTTTAAGACTAATCAGAACAGGTACGCACAGCGACTGATTTTAAAAGTAGCTATGCAAATTTTAAAACCGCTCTGCTACGAAAACAGGGCGGTCATTTTTTACAGTTAATTCAATTTTTAGCCTGAGAAATAATTCCGCCACCGATTACATAATCATCATCGTAAATTACAGCTGATTGACCTTTAGCAGGAGCAATTTGCGGAGTGTCAAATTCAATTAAAAAACTGCTTTCGCCCGTCTGAAAAATTTTCGCAGGAATTTCATTTTGATGATAACGGATTTTTACGCGAGCTTTTAAATAATTTTCGATTTTGTCTAACGCAATTAAATTAGCTTTTTCAACAGTGATATATTTAAAATATAAATTGCTATCGTCTTCAGGAACAAGAATTATTTTGTTATTAACAGCGTCTATTTCAGAAACATATAACCGCGTCGCCGCACTAACTCCCAATCCTCGACGTTGGCCAGCCGTGTAATGAATAATTCCCTTGTGCGTGCCTAAAATTTTCCCGTTGGGGTCAACAAAATTGCCTTCGGGATATTTTTTGCCGGTGTAATTCTCAATGAACGACGCATAATTCCCGTCAGGTATAAAACAAATATCTTGTGAGTCGTGCTTTTGGGAATTGCTGAAATTTAAAGAGGCTGCTAATTCTCTGACTTCGGGTTTTGTCATGTCGCCTAACGGGAACTCAACGCGCGACAAAATTTTTTGAGTGAGCATGTATAAAACATAACTTTGGTCGCGGTGTAAATCTTTAGCTTTTCTCAATAAATAACGTCCTGAATTATCGCGCTCAATTTTTGCATAATGTCCCGTCGCTACATTCCCTAAACCTAATTTTTCAGAATGCTCAAGCATTAACCCGAACTTTAAAAATTTGTTACACGCAATACATGGATTAGGTGTGCCGCCATTTTCATAAGTGTCAATAAAATTTTTAATAACATGCTCTTCAAAATCGGCCATGAAATTTAAAATTTCGTGTTTAATTCCTAAAGTATCACAAATTTTTTTAGCGTCGATTATGTTTTCACGCGAGCAACACGGATATTTATTATAAGCAGGTATGTTCAAAGTCTCGTTCAAAAATAAAAGCATCGTCGCCCCGACACAATCATTTTTATATTTCTCACTCATTAAAAAAGCGGCAACGCTGGAATCAACGCCACCGCTCATTGCAACTAAAACTCCCATGATTAAAAAATTAAAAATTTATTTCACAAGCTCTTTTAATTTTCCTAAACGTCTTACGGCCTCATCAATGGTTTCGTCTGAGCGGGCAAAATGGAAACGAATTAAATTATTGATGTTCTCTCTGAAAAAGCTTGAGCCAGGTACAGCAGCAACACCAACATTTTTAACAAGCCATTCGCAAAACTCTAAGTCCGTGAAATTTTTAAACTGCGGTAAATCTAAAAATTCCTGAATGTCAACCATAACAAAATATGTTCCGGCCGGTACGTTATGTTTTAAACCGATTTTGTCAAAGCCTTCAAGCATTCTGTTACGTTTGCTTGTGTACTTCTCTTTTAACTCGTCATAATATTCTTTACCAAATTTCAAACCTGTAACAGCTGCTTCTTGTAAAGGTGAAGCTGCTCCGACTGTTAAGAAATCATGAACTTTACGAGCCGCGTCAATAACTTTTTCAGGGCCGATTACATAACCTAAGCGCCAACCCGTAATCGAATACGTCTTTGAAAGTGAATTACATGTAATTACATTATCAAAAAGTCCGGGCAAACCTGAAGCGTAAACGTGTTTGTTATCGTCAAATAAAATGTGTTCGTAAACTTCATCAGTAATAATATATGCGTTGTATTTAACGGCTAAATTTCCAATCTCGGTTAATTCTTTTTCGGTAAAAACTTTTCCGCAAGGATTTGACGGGTTACAAATTACGATAGCTTTAGCTCCTGATTTAAAACCGTTCTCGATAATGCTGATATCAAAATTATATTCGGGCGGAACTAACGGAACGTAAATAGGTTGCGCACCTGATAAAATAGCGTCAGCACCATAATTTTCATAGAACGGCGAGAACACTAAAACTTTATCGCCAGGATTACAAACGGTCATCATTGATGCCATCATTGCTTCAGTGCTTCCGCAAGTAACGACGATCTCTTTTTCAGGGTCAAGAGTACGGCCAATAGCTTTGCTCTGTTTTTCACAAATAGCATCGCGTAAATTTTTAGCACCGAACGTAATTGCATACTGGTGAGGGCCTGCGTGAGCTGCTTTTGCGAGTGCGTCTAACATCTCTTTTGGCGGCTCCCAATCCGGGAAACCCTGAGACAAATTTATTGCGTTATATTTATTACAAATTCTAGTCATTCGGCGAATAACGGAGTCTGTAAAAGTTCCAACTCTATCGCTTAAATTAGGCATTATAAAAATTTCAAGTCCTTTCAAATAAAGCTTAAGCTTTTTAAAATAAACCCTAGCATTTTAGTTAGTTATTAGAATTTTTGCAATGTTTTTAAATTTTAGTTCCAATGCTAAATTATTTTCAATCAGTGCTATAATTTTATAAAAATCATTAAAAAGGAGCTTTACAATTTTGATAAGCAACGGTTATAATTATCTCATCTCATCTCATCTCATCCTATGTTATTATCTTTTAACAGGTCTTAAAAATTCTTTAACAGTACTCAACTTTTCTAACAAACACTCTAGCACCAACACGCTGGGTATTTTTTGTGCTTTTAATCCGGAGGCCGCGTCATGTTGTTAAGGAAGAGTACTCTTTCAATTTTTCAAGCTGTTTTTGACGCTGGCTTATATTTTTTCATACTGCCTCAAGATATAAATTTAAGAGTAAAAATTTTTTTAACAGGCATTGTAATTTTAGCATTCAGTTTTAATTCGTTATACGGTTTTGTAAATTTAACGTTTAAAGAAGAAGTCAAGCAGCTGAGTAAATCTTTTCTATTCATATTTATGATAGACGCGTTGTTTTTGGGTTTTAACACGTTTAATTTTCAGCCGAATATATTTTTAAAAATTGCGATAAGCACAATTTTATTTACGTTTTTGGATTTAGCAGAGAGATATTTTTATCGGGTAGCTTTATCGTCATTAAATATTTTTCCAATACAAATTGCCGTAATCGGTGAAGGCGAAGCCGTAAATAATTTTATCGACAAAATATCATGTTCAAAATTCTCATCACGCAAAATAATAAAAATCCAATACGAAAAATTAAGAGCTAATTTTAAAAACGTTCTTTCACAAATTGAAGCAGAAGAGCTTTTAATATCGTTAGCCGACATTCCAGAACAAGAGCAAGCTAAATTTATAAACATCGCCGAAAAATATTTTAATAGAATTTTATTCGTGCCAGCGTTTTATGAATTATCTGACACATTTAATTTTAATGATTTAGGAACTTTTGACGGCATTAGCATTATTTCATCGAAGAAGAAGCATGACTTATTAAATTTTTTCGCTGCGTCTGAGGCTTTTGCTGTTGAAGGGCCTGGAGAAGTAATAGACACTTCGTTGCGCAAAGATTATCGTTACAATATGCGTGCGATTTATCAAAAGAAGAGCGTTATTTACAAATTTTT
>CAJODZ010000033.1:20906-21350 GCA_905233645.1 uncultured Synergistales bacterium
TACAGCAATAGCTATAAAACTTGAGGACGGAGGGTCTGTGTTTTTTAGTGCTGAGCGTTACGGCAAGGACATGAAGTTTTTTAAAATGCTCAAATTCCGTTCGATGATACCAAACGCTGAAAGTGTAGCTCTCAAAGATTTGTTAAAAGATAACGAGATGACCGGACATACTTTTAAAATCAAGAATGACCCTAGAATTACCAAAGTTGGAAAATTTGTTCGGAGTACAAGTGTCGATGAGCTGCCGCAGTTGATTAACGTATTCAAAGGTGATATGTCGTTGATTGGTCCAAGACCTTTGTTAGTCAAGTACCTTCCTTTATATAGCGAGGAACAGCATCGCCGCCACGAGGTGCGCCCTGGCATCAGCGGCTGGGCACAGTGCCACGGGCGCAACGCCATCAGTTGGACAGAGAAGTTCAAGTTGGATGTGTGGTATGTGGA
>CAJODZ010000034.1:0-13620 GCA_905233645.1 uncultured Synergistales bacterium
CTAAGGGCGCAAGTGTCAATACTGGCCAAGTTATAGCAAAAGTCGGTACAACAGGAAGATCAACAGGCCCGCATTTGCATTTTGAAGTACGCAACGGGAATAGTCCTGTTAATCCGATTAAGTATTTAAGCAAGTAATTTAATTTTGATTTAAATTTTAAATTTTTATAATGACCACAAAATATGTATTTATTACCGGCGGAGTTGTCTCATCATTGGGAAAAGGCATTACAGCAGGCTCTGTCGGTACTCTTCTTAAAAAGCGCGGATTAAAAGTTTCGATTTTAAAAGTTGACCCATATTTAAACGTTGACGCAGGCACAATGAACCCGTTTCAGCATGGTGAAGTATTCGTAACTGATGACGGGGCGGAGACTGATTTGGATTTAGGGCATTACGAAAGATTTATTGATGAGACTTTAGGCGAAAAAAATTCGATTACCACCGGCAAAATTTACTCAAGCGTTATAAAACGTGAGCGTCGCGGTGATTATTTAGGCGGCACAGTTCAAGTTATTCCGCATATCACGAATGATATTCAGGAAAAAATTATTGATGCCGGCAAAAATCTCGATGTCTTAATTGTCGAAATCGGCGGCACTGTCGGAGATATTGAAGGGCAGCCGTTTTTAGAGGCAATTCGACAAATGGCAGTACGTGTCGGGCGCGAAAATGTTGTTTATTGTCATGTAACGTTAATCCCATGGTTAGAAGCTGCTAAAGAGTTGAAAACTAAACCGACACAACACAGCGTTCAAGAGTTGCGCCGTATAGGAATTTTGCCGAACATTCTTGTTTGCAGAACCAGCCACCCAATGGACGAAGCTATGAAAAATAAAATTGCTTTGTTCTGTGATGTCTCGAAAGAGGCAATAATCGAAGTTCTTGACGAGAAGACTATTTACAACGTTCCAATAAGCTTAAATAAACAGGGCTTAGATAATTTGATTTTGAAAAATCTTGGACTTCATTGCGATGTTCAACCTGATTTAAGCGATTGGCTAAGAGTTGTTGACCGTTACATTAACCCTCCCGAAGAGGTAAAAATTGCGCTCGTTGGAAAATATGTCCAGCATAAAGATGCGTATTTAAGCGTTGTGGAAGCTTTGCACCATGCCGGAATTGCCCGTAATGTAAGAGTAAATATCGTCTCGGTCGAGTCTGAAGATTTAGAACAGCCAAATGCTAACGTTGCCGAGATTTTAAAATTTGCTGACGGAATTTTAATACCTGGCGGTTTTGGTAATCGCGGTGTTGAAGGAATGATTGAGGCCGTAAAATACGCGCGTGAAAATAATGTGCCGTTGTTCGGAATTTGTTTAGGAATGCAAATGATGGCCGTTGAATTTGCCCGTAACGTCTGTAAATTAAATGACGCTAATAGTCAGGAAATGAACCCCGCAACTTTACACCCGATTATTCATTTAATGCATGAACAGGAAAATTTGCACGAATTAGGCGGAACAATGCGTTTAGGTGCTTATCCATGCGATTTAGTTGAAGGGACTAGAGCGGCGGCGGCATATGGTGAGATGCATATTTCTGAACGTCATCGCCACAGATACGAATTTAATAATGACTATCGTGAAAGATTAGAAAACGCCGGTTTAAAAATTGCTGGAATTTGTACGGGACGCAATCTTGTTGAAATAATCGAATTGCCTAATCATATCTGGTACGTTGGCGAACAGTTCCATGCTGAATTAAAATCAAGACCAACACGCCCGCACCCATTGTTTGACGGATTTATAAACGCTTCAGCTATTTATATGCGCGGCAGAAAATAATTTTTTAAAAATCACAAGGGAGGTCATCGCTATAAAACGTTTATTTTGTACATTTATGTTAGCTTGCTTTTTAATCATGTTTGCTAGTTGTTCATATGCAAGCGACGCTAATACAAACGCAAATTCATCAAATTACATGATGGAAGAAATCGAACAGATTATTTATGGCTATGTTAATAAAGGCGGCTTAATCGAAAGACTTGGAAGAGCTGAAGCAGATTTATTTGGCCGCAGTTTACCAGGTACTATCGCTGAAAGACACGCGGCTATATTAAATTTTCTCGATATAGGCACGGACGAGCAACCCTCTATGACTTTTAAATTAGGCGTAGCCGAATGGATAGTTAATAAAAAAATTGACGCTACCGCTTCCGTTATGACAAGATTAGAAAGCCTCGAAACACTTTTAACGGGTGCTGCTAATCAAGGTCAACCGGTTGCAATGCGCATTGAAAGTTTATTAACTGTTTTAGTGAGTGAGCCTGTAGGTTTTAAAAATGTAAAATTGCCCTCCGGAAAAGTTATTCGTTTAAGATTTATGGACGAGTTAAGCCCTGCTAAATCACAGGTCGGCGATAAAGTAAGACTTGAATTAACTGATGACTTAATCGTAAATAGATGTCTTGTTGCACCGGCCGGTTCGTTACTTTCGACGGAGGTACGGGCTGTTAAAAGACCGCGTTCATTTGGGATACCTGGTGAAGTTCGTTTAACGTTCAGTGAATTAAAAATTTTAGGGCCTCAACGTCCGACGGTTACGATTGATAAAGCTTCTGAAAAAGCAATCAAGGACGCTCGTAAATTAGGTGATAAAGGTGAAGGCGCTATCGTTGGTGCTGGGGCTGCAAGTGTTGCCGGAGCTGTTTTGTTAGGGCCTGTAGGTTTAGTGAGTGGTTTTTTCGTTCGCGGAAATTCCATAAAAATAAGCGAAGGGGCTATAACTTTTGTTGAGATTTCACCGGATATCGTTGTATCAGCCTATCCAATTCCAACAAGTTTAATAAATGATTTGCCCGAAGCGGTCGTATCTGAAGAATACGAGGACGAAAATATTGACGAAGAGCCAGAGCCGGAAGCCTCACAACCTGTACAGCCTCAAAAAACAACAAGAACTACCAGACAAACGCAAAACACTTCACAAACTCACCTGACCGCGATACGATTATAAAAGGTGATGTCTTCAATCGCAGTCAGTTCGAGGCAAGCGACGAAAGCAAAAAGAAGAGTACTACAACTAATAAGGGCACTGTTGATGATTTTGATGATATCGACTGGGATTTTGAATTACCGCCTGAACAACAGGTTAAATAGAACAGCGGCGTTAATTTTTTTTACACTTTTAACGGGATTTTTAACACCAGCTCACGCACGGACAGACGAGGCGTTAAAAATTCTTGAACGTTGGACATCAACTCACTGGGGCGAAAATTGCTTTATGTGGGTTGTTCATTATCCTGAAGAGATTGTTAATGCTTGGGTAGATTTAGAGGCTGAACGTTCGGGAATGTCGGAGGCGCAAAAGTTGAGTTATAAAAATCAATTCGTCTCCGAACTCCAAATTTATAAATCCGAAACGTTTTTATTGAGCATTTATTCATTTGGGAGGCAGCCTGTAAATTTGACACCCGTACGGGATAATATCGCTTTAATAAATTCAGACGGTGTTAGAATTAAGCCAACAAAATATAATTCAACGCTTGATAATCCAAATTTCGGCGTAGTTCAAGGTTTAATATTTTTCCCCAAACAGCCCGATAAAAATTTTGTCCTATCCGTTAAAAATATTGCTGACGATGAAAGAATTTTTGCATTCGAGCCTCCGGAGTTACCTCCTGTTGAAAAACAAGAGAAGAAGCGCGAGCCGGAAGTTGTTGTTGTAAATCTTCCTAAGAAAAAGGCAAAGCCTGAAAAGAAAAAAGAATTGGAATTTGCACCGCCTCCGCCTCCTGTTACACCTGCAAGGCCGATAACGCCAATATTTCAGGATAATTCGAGCGAAATGGAAGATTTTGTAAACTCAATGCTCAAGAAAAATAATAATAATAATTTGAGCAATGATAAAAAAGCTAACGCAAAACCAAAATCAAATTCAATTCCTGCTAAAAATCCGCCTAGCTTTACTAGTAATCAAGATAACGCTTATATAAGCCGTGAACATTTATTAAGACGTTTTTTAAAGATGTGGGCTGATAATAATCCGATTGAAATGTATGAATTATTGTCTGCTCAGTCTCAGAAAAATATTTCACGCGAAAATTTTGTTAAAGAGATAAATAAATCAAATGATATGCGTGAAGGTTTAAAGGGCGATTATCGTATTGATTGGATTGGCGAAGAGAGAGCTAAAGTAATTGTTACGCGCAAAAATCTCGTTTTTAAATCGCTTTCAGCTAGGACACTGGGCGTAACTCGTGAGGGTTCTTCCTGGAAAATAGTCTGGTAATTCAAAAATGAAGCTCTTTAAAAAATTCAAAGTTCCGCGCTGGAAAATTATTATCGGTCTTTTAGTCATTGTGTTTTTCATGATTATAACTTCGATTAGGCATGATTTGCATTTAGATGTTGACATGTTACGGGAAAGTTTAAGCACATTGCCCGATTTAGCGTTTGAAAATATTAAAATGACGCGCGAAATTTCCGGTGATTTATGGAGCGTAAAAATTCCCCGTGTCAGTCAGGAAAAAATGCACTTAAAATTGCAGTCGCTCGATATCTCACGAACACTCGAAAATAACAAAGGCGAATGGCTGTTTTTCGGGCGCGAAGGCGTTTATTCACATGACCAGCAAGCCGCGAAGATAAATGATTTAACAGGAACTCTCAGCAACGGCAAACGCATTTTAAATTTTGAAAGTCCGGGTGTTAACTGGAACGGTCATCAAAATGAGATAGAATTTCCCGACGGTCTTGTTGTTTATGACGAAGCGGTATCGCTTTCAACATCGCAGGCAAGTTTAGACAAAGACGGTGTCATATTATTAAATCAAGGAGGCGTAATAGAATGGTCAAGGTCATCAAAATAATTATTTTCGCGGTAGCATTTTCAATTTTTACAGGCATGGCCTCAGCGCAAGACTTGGGCTTAAATATTGACACGGATAACGTTACGGAAGTTGTTTTAAACGCTGATAAAGTCTCTTTTAATGATGAGACCGGCGAAGCTGTAGCAGAAGGTAACGCGCTTTTAACATACGGTGATACAACTATTACGGCTGAACGTATTGAATATAATTCCGACACTCAAAAAGTTAAAGCAATGCCGCTCCCAAATCAGCAAGTTGTTTTAAAAAACGGTAACCGTTCAATTAAAGGCGACCAGTTAGATTATGACTTAGTAAATCAAGAGGGCGTTTTATCGAGTGCGCATTCAAGTTTAGCTGTTGGCGAAGGTGTTTTATATGTTTATGGCAATGAGATAACTGTTATCCCTTGGGAGTTAGCAGAGGAGCGCGGTTTAGTTCGTGGCAATGCTCAAGGTTACGTAGCTGAATGGAAGAATGTAACGATGACGACTTGCGCTCTTGAACATCCGCATTACAGATTAGTTTCAAAGAGCGTCTCATTTTTGCCAGGACGGAGCGTTACAGCAAAATCGCCTCACGTCTATTTAGGTAACATGTATATTTTCACATCACCGTTTGATTACGTTGTTGAATTAAAGCGTCGCGCTGTTAAATATTCTTTATGGCCGTATTTCCAAAAGAGTGACCGCCGCGGAACTGGAGGAGGCTTTACGGCTTCGGCTGGTTGGGACGGCGGAAAAGCAGCGTTAGATTTTGCTTGGGCTGATAAAGCAGGCGTTGAATGGGGCTTTGAGATTGAACAGGAATTATCACCGCAATATGAAATCGAAGCCGGCTTTAAATATACATGGGATGATTTATGGGACGATAAACAGTGGAAGCCGTTTGTTGCTCTAAAATATCATAATAACGGCTGGCGATCTGAATTACGTTACAGTAAAAATGAATATATTTCCGACCAAAAAGACAGCTCTTACGAGTACAAAGGCCGATTAACGCGAGAACCTGAATTTACAATTTTGACACCGTATTACAGGATTTCGCCGTATTCTTATTTAATGCTTGACGCTTCTTTTGGCTCATATAACGAGACTGTCTATCAAGGTTCAAGCACAAGAACTTTACGTTACGGTTTAGGTTTTCACAATTATTTTGAAATGCCTGTTGACGCGAACGGAACGGAATTATTTGCAAACGTAACCGGTGAAGCCTGGCGTTACGATAGAGACAGCGCGCATCAAGAATTTGTAAATATTTTTACTGGTTTTCGCTATAAATTAGGGAGTGTCGAATTAGGGACAGCCTACGAAAAGATTTACAGGTGGGGTCAAACAGCTATGCAATGGGACGAAATTAGAAAGCGTGAGCGTGTCCACCAAAAAATAAGATTTCCGATTGGAAAAGAATTTTACACATATTTTAGAGGAAGTTATGATTTATACGAGAATATGTTAGACGAGACTATTTACGGTCTTCAATGGGTTACGGACTGTATGATTTGGGATTTATATTACAGGCGTGATAAAACTTCTGGCGGCGATAATCAAATAGGTTTAACGCTTTCTTTAAGAGCATTCCCCGACAATCGCACATCACTTGGTCAAGCTGAAGTTAAAGACCCATTTTTGAGGCCGTCAGATTTGCCCAAGAAATAATTTAAAATTTATGAGGTGATTTTTTAAAAATGTATTTATGCTATATAAACAATGAATTTGTAAATCCTGAATTAAATCCTGAAAAAGCGATGCTGCCGATTTCTGATTTAATCATTCAGCGCGGGGTTGGTGTTTTTGAAGTTATTGCTACTCATAAATCAAAAGCTTTAATGCTCACGCCGCATTTAGAAAGATTTATAAACAGTGCTGCGAGTTCCGGCATTGAGAATATTCCTGATATAGATTTCATGAAAAATATTATCCGCGAAGGAATTGCAAAAGTTGACAAGCCTTTAAGAATTAAAGCATAAAAGCATATATTACTGGCGGCGACCACTTTGATGAAGCGACTGGAAAATTTACAAAGCCGAGGTTTTTTGTAATTTTTGAAGCACCGGATTTTATCTCTCAATCAGAACGTGAAAACGGTGTTACGCTTGAGCCTGTTCCATTTGGACGCGATGACCCCAATGTAAAGAGCGTTGATTATCGAAAAACTTATCAATTACCCGCCGGAGCATTTGAACATTTATATTGTCCTGAAGGCGAAATCACGGAGGCTGGACACAGCACGTTTTTTTTAGTGTTAAAAAATAATACGATTGTTACAGCACCGTTAGACCGTGTTTTAAAAGGAACAACGAGGCTTGCAATTTTAGAGCTTGCAAAATCAGAAGGCTTAAAAGTTGAAGAGCGTTGTCCTTTGTGGTCGGAATTGGTTGATGACAATGCGGCTGAAGCTTTTATAACAGGAAGTGTAAAGCGCGTCGTTCCGGTCGTAAAAATTGGCGGCATCGTTATGGGCGACGGTAAACCTGGAAAAATCACAAAGCGTTTAGCAAAATTGTATGATGATTATATAGAGCGTTGGCTTGAGTAATAAAAAACGTTAATCAAATGGGCGGGCGGCAAAAGTTATTTATAAAAGTCCGTCCATTTAATTTAATTAAAAAGCTTTAAAAAAATTTAACACTTTGTTTCAAACTCGATACGCTTAAAAATTATGCGGCTGTTAAATTTTCTAAAGGTATTTTGTAGTGGTAAACGTAGTTGCAAAAAATAACAGCCCCGTTGTTTTTAGGGACTGCCAAAATTTAAAAACATATTAACACTTTTTCTAATACACGCCTAATTTAAAAATATATTTTTGTTCGTAATTATTCGCGTTATATAAATCTGCAAAAAATGACCCAGCCGCCATTGAAGCTATTAAACATTTACATTTAGCAAGACAAATCATTTTTACTAGATAATCAAGGCCGAATTTATATTTATTTGGGTTTACGTTTTTAATTTCGTCCGTTAAAAAATTTTTGCCTGAGTAATTTTTAATAATATTATTGTCGGTCGTAAATATTAAATCTCCGTAACGCTGTTTGAAATAATTTAAAATATCTTCGTCTTCGGTCGCTAAAAAAATTTTATTGTTAGGATACTTTTTCAAAAACTCATCAACTTTTTCAGCCGCCATCTCTTTTGTTGGTTGTACAGCATGGCCGGCAGGTTTTAAATGTGTGTAATCCGTTCCGCGCAAAAACAGGCCGATCATGTCAGAAATATTTTCAGCTTTGATTTTCTCATCGGCTAAATCTAAAACATATTTTTTAATCGGAGCAAATTTAAAAATTTCCGGTGAATAATCTTCGTTGTAAAAATCAATATCGGGTTTTTGAGTTGGGTCATCTGAAAATTTCCAGCCTGATAAAGTTACGTTATAACTTTGATAAATTTCACTCAACGGGAATTTAGAGGGCTGTTCAAAATAATATTCCCAAACGTTACGAGAATTATTAACAGGTTCGCTCATTGTGTATTGAGTTTCGTAATTTTCAAAATCTACAACCGGAATATAATCTTGAGCGATTAAATTTTTAATTTGCCTTAATCTCGAAATATACATTGCTAATAATCCGTCATGAGTTCCATTTGAACGCAGAACGTAAAATTTTTTATCAGGGTTTAAATTTCCGAAATGCTTTTTTTGCTCGCGTTTATCCCAGTGAAAAAACACTCGGTTTATATTCATGGCGATACGTCCTAAAGATTTTTTATGCATAATCCAAAGACCTATTTTGCTTTTTAAATTCATGTTAAAAAATACACACTCCGTGTTTAAAAATTTGCATGCACAAAAAAATAGCCTCTTGAATTTTAAATGTTTTTGCGTTTTATATTCAAGAGGTCGTATTTATACAAAAATTGTTCATTAAGTTTTAAGCTGTAAAATTAAAATTAGTACTGCGTGCTTTGATTTCGTGTTCGTGAATGACCGGTGCAATGTCTTGTTTTAAATCAGGCTGCTTATTTTTTGAATGTTCATAGCTGTCATTTTGATTTTGATTTTGCTGATTATTGCGGCGTTCCTGTTCATTTTTACGGTGAACACGTTGTACCTCTTCAGCCGCTTCCATAGCCTGAACAGTTTGAGCAATTCTTATTCCGTCTTTTATGATTTCTTGAGATTGCAAATTACTTTGTGCTGCAGCCATTGCATTAGGTGCATGGTGTATAGCATTTTCAACGTTAAACTGGGATATAGCAGTATTTACATTGCTAATCGTGTTTATCATTTTTTATGCTCCGCCTCCACCTAAGCTGCCGGCCATATAATTAAACGGTCTTAATACGATTGATTGAGATTCCTCATCAGCAACAAACGATACAAAGCTGCAAGGTTTGAGAACTTTATAGACAAAGCCTCTGACAGTAACAACAACTCCAGGATAACAAGTATCTTTAACGCGGACGATGCCTTTGCCGTGAAATATTGATAATTGCTTTTCGACCTCTTCGAGCTGTGCCTGATGATTATCGAAAGCGATTTGCGTCTGAAATCTTGATTGAGTTAATTTCAAAAGCATAGCGCGTTTATCAGCATCAAGTTCACCGGAAGCCTGAAGAGATTTTAAATAATTTAAATTAGCGTCGATTTTGTCCAATTCATTCGCTAAATTTTCTAAGTCCGATTTTAAAATCCTGCGGCGTTCTAAATTATTATCGTCCATCTGTTCAGGTGTTAAGCCCGCTACAACTTCTGTTCGCGTTCCTAATTCATTCCCTAAGACACGGCATGAAACTTCTAATCCAGCCTCAAGCCTTCCGCCGATAACTTGCGCGTCATCTGAACGGCCAAGAGCAATAATCGCCTTACGCGCTGTAATCTTGCTGTGCAAAATCGAAGTTTTTACTATGACGTTGCCGCCGCTCTTTACAGTAGCCTGGTCGCAAAAATTAACTTGAACGTCGCCCAACGAACGTATTACAGCTTTGCCAGTACCGCGAATACCGGCATGAATAATAATATTTGAGTCGCTTGAAACTTCAGCACCCTCTACAGTTCCGTGAATGTCTATAGTACCGTGAGCATTAACTTTGAAATTTTCACGAACTGAACCATGAATATTAACTGAACCGGTAAAATCAATACTGCCTACATCAAAATCAACATCATGCTTAACATCAAGTTCAGGCAAAATCTCAAGAGTTCCGTAACTGTTTTTTAACTGTCCGTCAATCAGAGCGACTAATAACGACGGGTCTTGTTTGCTGCGGTCAAGTCCTTCACCAAATTCAAAATCAACATTTTTGACGGGGTCGGCTTTTACTGTTTTCCCGAAGACGTTATAACCGCTTTGACCTTGAACAGCCGGGTGTCTGCGTGCAACTTCATCACCAGGATGAACGATAACGATTGAGCTTCTGCTCCAGAAATCAACACGCTCATCGTCTGATACTTCAATAGGTTTATCGGGGTCAATCAATAATTCAATATAACCGTCTTTGCCCTGTACAGGCTGAAGACCATTCGCAACGGTAACAGGTTCATTAGCGATTTTGCCCGTAACGATTGAGTTAATAGAATTTTTATCAAGACCGTAAACAATGCCGCGCTCGACTATTGTTTTCATAATCACTTCAGCTGTTGGCCAAGGTTTAGCAAAGAACGGCGGATCGATTTCTACAGCGGCTGACATTTTGTCTTCGGGGACGATCACTAAAATTTTAGCGTCTTTTTCAAGCTGAGGATTTCTCATACAGACTTTGCAGCGTTTACCGTCTATTAAAAATTTACGTATCGCTTTGAAATCATAACGGACAACGCCTTTTTGCTTTAATAATGCGTAAACTTCGTTTTCTGTAAAATCCTTCGAGGTCGCCTCTAGCCATATTCCTTCGCTGTTAGCGTCAAGTTTTAGAACATCAATAGCCATTTAAAAAATCATCTCCATTCAAATTTAGAATTTTAAAATTAAGTTTGAATTTTAATTTATCAAAAAATACCCAAATAATTCTCGGTAAAAATAATATTTTTATAATTTCGATTTTAAAATTGTCCTAAGCATTGAAAGCCCTTTACCGTGAATTTGTGAAACTCTGCTTTCAGATACGCCTAAAACTTCGCCAATCTCTTTTAAAGTCAAGCCCTCGTAATAATACAAGCTCAACATTTGTCTTTCACGTTCTGGTAATTCTTTCAAAGCTTCAATTAAAATTTCCCGTTCGCCTTCGTTAATCAATCTGTCTTCAGCAGTTTCGCGCTCGTCTGCTAAAGTTGCCTCGATTGATACATCTCCGTCATCTAATGGCGTTATCTCGTCAAGTGAAGACATATAGCCCCTGCTTGCAAGCTCCTGAGCCTCAAAATATTCATCTTCATCAACGCCCATCTCTTTAATTACCCATTCATCGCGGAGGCCGCCTTTTTCCTGCAAGACTTTTTCCATTGCGCGATTTAATTTCTGGACTTTCTCGCGGCCTGTCCTTGAGTACCAATCACATTTACGTAATTCATCAAGTATCGCGCCGCGTATTCTAGGTATCGCAAAAGTCTGAAACACAAAACCTCAAAAACACCAAAACTTAAAATGTCTTCATAATCAAGCCCCTGCGGGGGAGTTACGGCCATTCTTCCGACGACGTATTTGATTAAAGGCAGATAACGTTTTATTAAGGCTTCGCGCCCTTTACCTGTACGTACAAATTCCTCCCATTGCAACTGTTCGCCGGTCTTAGTCAAGTTTTACACCTCTGTTATTAAATCTCCCTAACGCCTTTGCCTAGTGTTTTAATTTTAAGCATCCAGTTACTTGTCGAAAATTCAATCGTTCGGCCTTTATTGCCTCCTGTATCTGAAGCAACAAGAGCAACACCAAGCCGCGCAAGTCTGGTTGTAGTCTCTTTAACATTTTTTGCTCCGACCGTTAAAAAATCAACTGAAGCCCCTGGTAATGCAAACATCTGCGCTCCGCCTGCGATTTTAGCTTTCAAGTGTGGACGGGTAGCTCCGCGTTTTAACATCTCTTCAATTAACGAAGGGACTGCCGTATCTGCAAACTTGCCGATTTTTTCAGCACCTAAACGTCCGCGACTATCAGGTAACATGATATGAGCCATACCAGCAATACGCGCAAAACTGTCAAATACTACAAGCCCAATGCACGACCCTAACCCCAACGTTACGAGTTTAGCCGGAGCAGGTGCAACGAGTAAATCAGCCATTCCCAGTATAAAATTATTTTCTGCCATGAAATCACATCACCTTTAATTTTTTCAACAGGACTTCTAGCGCGTCCGGGTCAGGAATTAAAATAATATTTCCGCGAACATCTTTTACAGTGTCTGCGCTTTCAACCTTTAATTCAGTCTTTATCAACAAAGCCATCTCTCCCATTTGTCCAAACACTGAAGCTACAACATCAAGCACTGAACTTAACATATCATGAGCAACGCCTGGTACAGAAATTTGATGTTGCGTTCCAAGTAATAAATTTATAGCGTTCAAAAATGAGCTTAATACTATATTTCCAACTTCTGTTAGAGCACTATCACTCATATAATCGGGGATTTCGTCAAAAGGAATTTTACTTCCGAATTGCTGTTTTAATAATAATTCGACCATTAAATGCGATTCTTCTTCAGGCTGAATAAATATTAAACTGCACATAAATCCACCGACTGAACGAACAAAAACAGCAGCTACAGTGTCCATAGGGTCGCCGTAATGCTGTGATAACTCGTAAATTGATACAAATTCAACAGCAGGCACGTCCATCATGGTTTTACATGAGAGCATTTTACTTAGAGCAGTTGCCGCGTTACCAGTACCGATATTACCGACTTCGCGAATTGCGTCTAATTGCATTGCGTTAAAAGTTGTATTGTCCATTTTTTAATTAACCCTTAGTCGAATAAAACGAGGCTACGTCTAAAATTAAAGCAACGTTGCCGTCTCCTAAAATAGTTCCGCCTGTAATTCCGTCAATTTTTGATAAGAACCGTCCGAGCGATTTTATAACAATTTCCTGCTGGCCGATTAACTCACTGACGATAAAACCAATCTTATTTTTGCCAATTCTAACAACAACGACAGGGTATTCATCTTTATCATGAGCGACAGCGTCTGCCCCTAAAACATAACCCAAATCATTTAACGATAAGACTTCACCGCGCAATAAAGTCGTTGGCTCACCGTGTACAGTTTTGATATGTTCGCGGCGTACCATGATAGTCTCTTCGACGTTTTCAAGAGATATAGCATAAGTTTCATCGCCAACCTTGATTAAAAGCGATAAGACTATTGCAAGTGTCAAAGGCAAGCGAATATAAACATGAGTTCCTTCGTTCTTCTTACTGGCTAAATCAAACTGTCCGCCTAAACTTTCGACTTTGCTTTTAACCGCGTCCATTCCGACACCGCGTCCGCTCAAGTCCGTAACTTGTTTAGCCATACTGAAGCCAGGTAATAAAACGATTTGCTGAATTTCCTCATCACTCATACTAGCGGCTCTGTCTTCGGACAAGATACCACGCTCAACAGCTTTTTTACGAACTTTATCGGGGTCAATGCCTGCGCCGTCGTCAGAAACTTCAATTACAACGCCGCTACCTTCCTGATAAGCCGAAATTTTTAAAATGCCTTTTTCAGGTTTACCGAGTGCTTTGCGTTCATCAGGGTGTTCAATTCCGTGATCCATTGAGTTACGGATTAAATGAACCATGGGGTCGCCGATTTCGTCAATAACTGTACGGTCTAATTCTGTATCTTCACCCTCTAAGACAAGCTCAACATTTTTATTCAGCGTCTTACACAAATCACGAATTAAGCGCGGGAAACGGTCAAATGTAAATGATACTGGAACCATTCTCAATTTCGTAA
>CAJODZ010000034.1:13630-23887 GCA_905233645.1 uncultured Synergistales bacterium
GAAATTCTGCCCAATTGCGATAACGGATCATCAAATTCACGTAATCTGGCTTCCTGTACTAATCTTTCGATACGAGCACGTGAAATTACAAGCTCACCGACTAAATTCATTAACTTATCAAGACGGCCGATATCAACTCTTACGGTCTGGCTTGCTTTTTTAGCACTATCTTTTTTGGCTGGAGCGGCGGCTGGTTTTGCGGCGGCTGGTGCTTCCGGTGCTGGAGCGGCGGCTTGGGCTGGGGCTGCTTCCGGTGCTGGAGCGGCGGCTGGTGCTGGGGCTGCTTCTTGTGCCGGTGCTTGTGCTGCTGGAGCTGAGCCTGCGCTGTCTAAAGTCATCTCGGTGATTTCAGCGTTTTCAACATCAGTAATCTTTTCAGCGGCGGCTTTTAACTCTTCGGCTGGCGCGGCTGTTGCTAAAAATACCTCAAAATCAAATTCAAATTCTTCCTTTTCGAGAGCGTCAGTCGTTGGCACAGTTTTAAACATATCGCCTAACTCATCAAGCCTGTTGACGACCATGTAAGCTCTTGCGGCTCTTAATAAACAATTTTTGCTCAAGGTAACATGAATTTTGAAAGCTGTTTCGCCTTCTTCATTCGTGTGTTTTATCCAGTCTATTTCCTCCTGTGATAAACCTGCTCCGCCTCCGGCGGCTTGTCCTTGAGCTTGTGCGGCTTGGCCTTGTGCGGCTTCTGGTGCTCCTCCCTCATCGCGTAAAGCATGAACCATATCCGTAACATCAATATGAGCGTCGTTGCCTCCGCCTCTGATAGAGTCCGCCATCTCCTGTAAAGTGTCTAAGCCAGTAAAAAGCATGTTCATATCTGCTTCAGTTAACGGTCTCACACCCTTACGCGCAGCGTCTAATCTGTCCTCCATAGCATGAGTTAAACCCATCATTTGAGTAAAACCCATTGTACCGGCCATGCCTTTTAATGTGTGTGCAGCTCTGAAAATCTCGTTGATAACGTCCATATCAACCATATCTTTTTCAAGAGCTAATAATAAATCGTCAAGTTTTTGTAAATTGTCATCTGTCTCGTCTAAGAAAGGCCCGAGATATTGACTCATATCCATTTCAGCCATTTAAATTTAATTCCCCCTCACTATTCTAACCATTGCGTCAGGTATATCGTTTAAAGGTAGTACCTCATCAACAATTCCAGCGTCCGCAGCAGCTTTCGGCATTCCGTAAACGACAGCTGTTTTTTGAGATTCCGCGATAACGTAAGCACCTAACCTCTTTAAAGTTGTTGCCCCGTCTGTGCCGTCGCGTCCCATTCCCGTTAAAATAACACTTAAAACATTTCCGCCGTACTCATCTGCAACGCTTAAAAACATTACGTTGGCAGCAGGCTTAACTGAACAAACGGGCGGCGCGTCTGATAAATCACAAATCGTTTGACCGTTACGGCGCTTAACTAGTAAATGACTTCCGCCAGGTGCAATAACAACACGTCCGGGCTTTAATGTCAAACCGCTAAACCCCTCAACAACCTCTAATTTTGATTCGCTGTCCAGTCTTTTTGCAAATGACGGCGTAAACTCTTTTGGCATATGCTGAGTAATTACAATCGGGACAGGAAAATTAGCGGGTAATTTTGGGATTAACTCGCCTAATGCCATTGGCCCTCCTGTTGACGAAGCGATAGCAACTATTTCACGGCGTTTACCTGAACCAAACGATGCCGGCGGTATCATTCGAGGCCCTGAAGATTTAAATATAAAACCTCTTGGCCTAACTTTAGCAGTACTGGCGGCAATAACTTTATCAATAATTTCATGGCCAACCGTTTTTATATCAAGCGAAATAGAACCCGAAGGCTTGCCGATAAAATCTACACAACCTAAAGATAATGCCTTCATAGTTGTTTCTGCCCCTTCTTGCGTCATTGAGCTGACCATAATTACAGGTATTGGATTAGTCTTCATTATCTCGTCAAGAGCTTGTAAACCGTCCATAACAGGCATTTCAACGTCCATTGTAACTATATCCGGTCTAAGCGTTCTTATTTTGTCTAAGGCTTCGCGACCGTCTCTGGCTGTTCCTGCGACTTCAATGCGCGAATCTGATTTTAAAATATCTCCTATCAAAGTCCGCATTAAAGCACTGTCATCGACAACCAGAACTCTAATTTTTCCGTTAATCAAAAATCACCCGTCCTCCTTTTATCTAGTTAAATTATAAATTAAACCGCCGGAAAAAATGCCCGTGCAAGCCTTGAAAAAAATGATTTTACAAATCCGGCACTCTTTTCAACGTCCGTAATTTCACGGCCTTCACAGACTTTTAATAACTCAGCCGTCAAATTTCTTATAGAATCGGCGGCGGGGCTTTCGGGATTTTGTCTATAAAAAATTCTGCAATTTCTAACAGAACGTTCAATAACACTATCACGCTGAATATATCCTAAATATATCGGAGCGTTACCTAAAAATTGCATCGACGCTAATCTAATACGTTCCGCAACGTCAAAGGCTTCCCGTTTATCACGTGCCATGTTGACAACTAACATAACTCCTTTTTCATCGGAACGTTTCCAAGCATACGAACCTAATGATTTTAAAACACCGTAAGCATCACGTATAGACGTTGGCTCAGGCGTTGTAATCAATAACGTGATATCTGACGCATGGGCAAAGGCTAAAACTTCCTTGTGAATACCAGCTCCGGCGTCCATTATTAAATAATCTGAAATCTCGTCAAGATATGAAAGCTTGTCAAATAACATATCCATTGCGTAATCCTCAAGGTCGGCCAAATCTTTTAATCCAGCTCCGCCAGGCAAAAGAGTTACGCCCCCATGATTTTGTGTTTGCTCAAAAGGAATTAAAATCTCGTTTAAATCGCGTGAGCCGTCAATTAAATTAGCAATGCTGTATTTAGTCTTAACGCCGCACAAAATATCAAGGTTGGCCATGCCTAAATCAGCGTCAAGCAATACTACACGCTTCCCATGGTCAGCTAAACAACATGCTAACGACGCAGCTATATTACTTTTTCCAACGCCGCCCTTACCGCTCACGATAGATAAAGTGTGAACGGGGGTTTTGACTTTCATATTGACAGCCTCGCTTTTTATAACTTTTCCGCGACGGTCTGAAATTATTTGTCTTAAATCGCCAGCTTGGTCTGGTGTTTTTATTGCTGTATTCTGGTTTTGTGCAGTACTGGCATTATTATTAACGTTATTATTCTGTGGCATTATCTTTTACGCTCTTCCTCAGTCCTCATTAAAAAATCAGCTATTTTTGCGCCGGAAGCTGTTTCAATGTCCTTAGGGACATTTTGCCCAACCGTTAAAAATGATACAGGACAGCCCATAACTTGTTGAATATTAAAAATTGAACCGTAACTTACTGTCTCATCAAGCTTTGTAAATAACAAATGCGATACAGGAATATTCGGTATGTGTTCAACAACGTCGAGCATGTCTTTATATTTCATGTTCGCGGCTAAAACTAAGTGTACAGCATCAGGCGTGAAATAATTGTACAAGCTCTCAAAAACCTGCATGTTCTTTTTATCGCGCTGAGACCTTCCGGCTGTATCAAGTAAAATAATATCCGCGTTGTCATGATTTGCAACTATCGAAGGAATATTACTAGCCTCAAAAACTATTTCTACGGGTAAACCTAAAATTTTTGCGTAAGTTTTTAACTGTTCAACCGCCGCTATCCTGTATGTATCGCTCGTAAGCAATAACACTTTTTTATGTTCCCATAATGCTTTAATAGCGGCTAATTTTGCAATAGTTGTAGTCTTCCCGACACCAGTAGGGCCGATTAACATGACTTTACGTCCGCCGATTGGGTCTCCTCCGTTTTCTGAAGCACATTCGATACGGGTGGCTAACCATTTTGTAAAGCTTTGCTTTTTATTTTTCTGAACACCGTCGCGCCTCTGTATCGAATAATCAGCTAATAATTTACGGATATATTTTTCATCAACTTCAGACGAACGCAAACGGTTTTCAATTCCGCTCTCATCGCTTGACGCTGTAGGAATACCGGCCTGAAACATGCTTGCGTTATTTAAATTCGGATTTTGCCTTACGTTAGCATTTATTCCGCTTTCGACAGCCGTTAAACGTTGTAATAAAAAATCTAATCTATCTGCTAACGCTCCGACCTGGTCTTTTAAAATTCTTGCATCCTCGTTAGAAATTCCGTTTTGATTTTGATTTTGAGGCTGCGGATTTAAATTTTCCTGAGCTTGAATTTGCGGCGTTGCTGGTTGAGGCAGTTGCTGCTGTTGAAATTGAACAGGCGTAACAGGAGCAGCGAGCGGTTTATTAGTAACAAGCCCGTAAGCATTGCGTAAACCCTCGTTTGAAATTTTTACATTGTCATCGCCTGGTATTCTGTAACCTTCATCGCCGATATTAGTGCTTGGTTCAGGCGGATTATTTTTATTATTGGAGGAACGCTCTTTAAATTCCATAAGCCTTTGAAAACCTATTAAAGTCTCGCGCCTCGTATCCTCGTCCATTGTTGCGGCTGGGGGCTGATTTTTAGGTTTGGGCGGCTGTCTTGGTGTATCGTCCTCCAAAATTCCAGCCGTAACTTTTAATACGGACTTCTGAAATAATCCAAACACGCCGCCTTCTTTTATCATTTGGGTAGACAAAATAACAGCGTCGCGCCCTAAACGTTCAGCAGCCAATTTTAAAGCTTCAGCATCGTCCTTAGCTGTAAAAGTAATTTGATTTACAACACGCATTTTTATTCAACCATTCCGATCGTTTTAACCTGAACGCCGCGCGTTATCTCGTTATATGAGACAACGTAAATATTTGAGATTGAACCTTCGATTAAACGCCGGACAATCAATCTAACATCAGGGTGAACAAGCAAAACCGGTGGCAGATTTTTCACAATCATATCCTCCATTGCTCTTGAAATTGCATTTATCATTCGCTGGACTTCGCGGGGGTCTAAATTGAGCTGCCAACCTCTTGTTAAATCTCCGTCAACTCCAGACATAATTTTTTGCTCCCAATTTGGCGATAACGTAGCAGCTGTAATAATTCCGTCAGGCCCTTGAATTTTAAGCGATATCAAACGTGATAAAGCTTCGCGCGCTCTCTCGGTCAAGAAGTCAACACTACGGGACATTTTGCCGAAATCTGCTAACGCCTCAAAAATCGTAACTAAGTCGCGAATTGGGATTTGTTCACGAATTAAATTTTGTAATACTTTCTGAATTTCGCCAAGAGATAACGACGCTAATAACTCACTGATTACGGCGGGCGCAGTCTCTTTAACCATATCAGTTAATTTCTGAACTTCCTGACGTGTTAATAATTCAGCTCCGTTTTTGCGTATAACTTCAGACAAGTGCGTTGCCAAAACCGACGGCGCGTCAACAACTGTATAACCCATTGATTCGGCTTTATCTCTTAAATCCGGTGAAATCCATAATGCTGGAAGTCCGAAAGCCGGCTCTTTTGTTGGAATACCGATTAAATCCTCTTCAGCTCCGCCGGTGTTCATCGCTAAATAATGGTCGGGCAGTAATTCACCTTTTCCGGCCTCAGCACCTTTAACACGCAAAATATATTCAGTCGGTTTAATTTGAATATTATCTCTAATTCTAATCGGCGGAACGACAATCCCCATTTCGAGAGCCATTTGCTTTCTAATCGTACCTATTCTGTCTAACATATCGCCGCCCTGTGAAGGGTCAATCAACGGGATTATTGCATAACCAATTTCCGCCTCCATAGGTTCAACCGTTAATAATTTCATAACGTCTTCGGGCGATACTGGTTCAGATTTGCTTTCAGCTCCGGGCTGTTGTTGTCCTGCTCCTGCGCCTCCTCCAGCCGTTGCACCAGCTCCAGCACCAGGAGTTTGAGCTTTGCCACCGCCTGCGCCTGTTGTTGTTGCTGCTCCTTCTTCGGCTGTAATAGCTTGTAAATTTGCCTCGCGGCTTACACTATAACCCATAGCACCAACTATAACAGCAAGCACTACGAACGGCACTGTCGGCAATCCTGGCAATAAACCTAAAAATATCAACATGGCCGAAGCGATATATAAAGGTCTTGGATATTTCGTGAATGAGTTTATTAAATCGGGGCCAAGTTCTGAAGACGCAGCCGCTCTCGTAACGATTACGCCCATCGCTGTTGAAAATAATAACGCCGGAATTTGCCCAACTAAACCGTCGCCGACTGTTAACAAACTGTAATGAGCCGCAGCCTGAGCCGCATCCATACCACGCATGAAAATTCCGATTGATAAACCGCCAACAATATTTATGGTCGTGATTATTAAACCAGCAATAGCGTCGCCCTTAACAAATTTTGAAGCACCGTCCATAGCTCCGTAAAAGTCTGCTTCTTTTTGAATATCCTGACGGCGTTGTTTAGCTCCCTGTTCATCGATTAAACCTGAATTTAAATCCGCGTCAATCGACATTTGCTTGCCCGGCATAGCGTCGAGCGTAAACCTAGCAGCAACTTCCGCAACGCGTTCAGCACCTTTTGTAATAACTAACATTTGAATTATTACGAGTATCAAGAACATAATTACACCAACGACATAATTTCCGCCGACGACAAAATTGCCGAATGCACTAATCAATTCGCCGGCGTTTCCATACAGCAAGATTAGTCTTGTTGTTGAAACGTTCAATGATAGTCTGAACAGCGTCGATATTAAAAGCAGTGTCGGAAAGATTGCTAAATCTAAAGCTCTTTTAACATAAAACGTTACTAGCAAAGTTACAACGCCTAAAGTTATATTCATAGCCAGTAACAAATCTATTAACCATGTGGGCAACGGTACGACCATCATTACAATTATCAGCACCATTAAAAGAGCTACGCCTATATCAGAATAGCTCTGTACTTTTTTGCGAACGCTGATCCCTGAAATTCCGGCGGCCTCTGCCAAAATAACCCATCTCTCTTCTGGAAAGTTTTTCTATAATTCTACCATGCTTAGAAATTCTAAATAGGCTGAATTTTTATTGCTCAAGTATTTGGTATAATAATCTTAATTTTGAAACAGTCCTTTAAATTTTTGTGGGACTGTTATTTTTTACAACTACGTTTACCACTACAAAAAAGCTTTTAAAAATTTAATGGCCGCATAATTTTTCAGCATATCGATTTTGAAACAAAGTGTTAAATTTTTTGAGGTGTGTTTAAAAAGTTTGAATTTTATTTTTTAAATGCACGTAATTCACACGAAAAGCTAACAAACACACTCAATTTATAATACAAATTATCAATACCAAATTTTTAACTAAATTTTTAAATGGAGGATTTTTAATTATGGCCAGAAAATTTTTTATTAGTTTATTTGTTTTAGCAGCCGCTTTATTTGTGTTTACGGGTGTTCAAAATTCTTATGCCGCGTCGGAATTAGACCGTATGAATATTTTTTTGAGCAACTTCACTGAGGTTAGCATGTTTGATTTTGATGTTGATGACGGTGAGAATGACGAAATAATACATTTAGGCAATCCGGAAAATGTTGGTCAACTTGTGTATTTTGGTGTCGCTCATAATTTTTTAAACAACAGGAAGAGCACAATTAAAAAATGTACTGATAAAAATTGCCCGTACGAATTTAAAATCTCAAAAGCTGCTGTTGCCTCTTCGGTCGAAAAATATTTCAATCTCAAGCTCGGCAAAGTGAAAAAGGGCGAATTAGAAAACGGAATAAGTTTTGACGGCAAAGATTTTCATTTTGACGCGCCTGTTAGTAAAGATGACGTAATTTATTACGTCGATATTGATGATGTTGACAAAGAGGGCAAATTTATCACGATGACCGGCGAGATTTATAACGTCAAAAATAAAAAAGAACGTCCAGCAACTTTTACAGCTTTGGCCATGCCCCATACTTGGAATAATAAAAAAACTTGGGCAATTCTTGAATTTAAAGTCGAGTGGAAAGGAGAAGAATAATTTAGCGTAAAAATTATGGCCGGTTTAATAAGCAAGGGAGAATAAAAAATGCCGTATTATAGCGATAGCAGTCTAATTATTGAGCGCGATTTAGAAAATAAACAAGGCGTTTATTCGCTGCTTCAGAGTGTTGATAAAAATATCAGAGATGTAAACAATGATTTATATATTTTTTGCCGAGAAGTAAATAATAATATTTCTGATATCCAAAACGCTATAACGAATTTAAAAAAAGCTGAAGCTGAAAATTTAATGAGTAAAACTATATCGCAAAATGATATTTCAGAATTAAAAGCTAATATAAAAGAACTTCAACGAGATATTAGCGATATAAAAGGGGATGTAAAAGCCATATCAGCCGGTTTTAACTCAGCTCAAACGCGTTTTAATTGGGGCTTAGTCATTCTTGGAATGATTATTGCTCTTATTCAATTATTAAAATAAAGGAGCAATTTTTAATTATGGTATACGACATTGAAACCATACGCGAAAAAACAGTTCCAATAGCTGAAAAATACGGTGTTAAAAGAATGTCGCTCTTTGGTTCATATGCACGAGGCGAAGCTGACGATAAGAGCGACGTTGATATTTTGATTGACCGCGGAAAAATTGAGGGACTGCTTCAATATTTCGGTTTTGTTCATGAATTACAGCGTGCTTTAAGATGTCATGTTGACGTTGTTACTGAAGGAATACGTGATGAAAAATTTCTTAACGCGATAAAACAAGACGAGGTGTTTTTATATGCGGAATAATAAGGATAACCAAAATAAGGCCGTTCTTGAAAGTGAGTTTAATTCAAAACAGGAGGTTTAAAAATTATGCTTAACACAAAAATCAATGAACTTTTACAATTTGCGCTCGATAAAAATTTAATTAACCGTGAAGATTTAGTTTGGGCGGCAAATTCTTTAATCGGCGAATTAAAAGTACACGATTTTAAATTTGAAGACGTTCGCTCAATTTCTGAAACATCGCCCGACGGAATTTTAAGCGAGATTTTAGATTACGCCGCTGAAAATAACTTAATCGAAAATACCGAAACTGAACGCGATTTGCTCGATACTAAGTTAATGGGATTGTTAACGCCTAAACCGTCAGATGTAATTAACGAATTTAACGCTAAATATAAAAATTCTCCCGTTGAAGCTACAGACTATTTTTATAAATTAGGTGTGTCGTCAAATTATATCCGTTCGGCTCGTACCGCTAAAAATATTTGCTGGAAAACTGATACTGAATTTGGCGCGCTGGATATCACAATAAATTTGTCTAAGCCCGAAAAAGACCCCCGCGATATCGCAAAAGCTAAAAACGCTCCGTCAACAGGTTATCCAAAATGTTTATTGTGCCGCGAAAATGAAGGTTTTTACGGTCATCACGGACACCCTGCAAGACAAAATATAAGGCTCATTCCGTTAGATTTGTGCGGACGAGATTGGTTTTTCCAGTATTCACCGTACAGTTATTACAATGAGCATTGCATAGTTCTTGATAAAAATCATGTCCCAATGTTAATTTCGCGTGAAACTTTTGAAAATTTATTAGCGTTCGTTGAAAAATTTCCGCATTATTTTTTAGGTTCAAACGCTGATTTGCCGATTGTAGGGGGTTCAATTTTGTCTCATGACCATTATCAGGGCGGACGTTATATTTTTGCGATGAATACTGCTGAGTTTGAAAAATTTTATGACACTCATAACGATAAAATTACAGCTGGTCGAATTAAATGGCCAATGTCCGCAATCAGATTAAAATCAAATGAACCTGAATTATTGATTGATTACGCTTGCAAAATTTTGGACGCCTGGCGTAATTGGACTGATGAAAGCGTAAACGTCTTGGCCTATTCTGATAATGAACCGCATAACACAATAACTCCTATTGCCCGTTTTAATGATAATAATAAAAAATTTGAGCTTGATTTAGTTTTGCGCAACAACAGAACAAGTGAAGAACATCCGCTCGGAATTTTCCACCCTCATGCTAACGTTCATCATATTAAAAAAGAGAACATCGGCTTAATCGAAGTTATGGGTTTAGCAGTTTTGCCTGCGCGTTTGAAAAAATCTCTTGAGCAAATTGCTGAATTATGGCTTAACGGTGCAGAAGTTTTGCCGGAAGAATTATCACAGCATAATAACTGGTATCGCGAAATCAAAGCTAAACACGGGAATTTAAAAGACAGCGTTGTAATCAAAAATACTTTGCGTGATGAAGTAGGCCATGTGTTTTCACAAGTCTTAAAGGACAGCGGAGTATTTAAACGTGATAATTCAGGTTTTGCGGCGTTCGATAAATTTGCTGAAAGCGTGATTAAATAAATGGAA
>CAJODZ010000035.1 GCA_905233645.1 uncultured Synergistales bacterium
TAAATATTCAGCAAATAATTCGCCGTAAGCGGGTTTGTAATCACAAAATTTATACGGTCTTTCAAGCGATATCTCAAAATCAAAATGGCTCTGAAATTTTTTGCGTATGTCATCGAATGAAAATTCATAATACACTTTTACGTTGGAGGGATAATCGTATTGCGTTTTGTCGTCCGTAAAAATTATAAAATCAATCGTTGGGTTTGTTGAACACGTTTTTAACCATAACGGGAAATAATCAGGAAATTTACCGTAGTAAGGCACAACGAACGCAAGTCTATAAAGGTGGCTCGTGATTGTACTGTAAATCTGTCAAGAGGACAACCTCCTTAAAAATTTTTTAAATTAAACTAGCACACAATAAAAAAGTAGGAATTTATGAGCGTCTTGTTTCTGATGACCACGATTTGTTAGGGCAAGCAGCATATTCAATTTACAAGAGCCGTAAAAGAGAATTTATAATCAACAAACAAAAAGAGCTTTCAACCTCAGAAGTACCTGATGAAATTGTAAACATGTTTGTCGAAGCGCAGAGCGGTTACACTCTTGATTTATATAAATTTCAAGCAAAACGCACATTTGAGGATTTTTTAGACGAAGCTTACAGCGAGCAAATAGCAAAAATGCGCACTCAAATTGAAAAAGAATACATGCAAAAAATGGAAGACTTCGCTAAAAATATTCAGCCTCATTCTTGGTGGTATGGTGTATGGCAAAGTTTTGCTGCATCGTTTTTATTTGTCATGGCCGGTTATGTTATTTTAAAAATGAGTGGAAGCTGGGATTTGATTTTAAACGTAATTTTTAAATAACATGCGCATTTTTCAGCATGAATGATAAAATTTACCCGTAAAAAATTTTTTAAGGAGTATTAAAAAAATCTGTCATGAAAATAAATAATTTGATGAAACAATTTAACCAGATGCAAAACCAAATGCAAAATATTCAGGAAAAATTAGCAGAAGAAAAATTAAATGTCAGTGTCGGCGGCGGTATGGTTAATGCTGTTTTTAATGGGAAATGTGAAATGTTAAGCATTACTATCGACCCCGAAGTTATTAGCGTTGAAGATAAAGATATGCTCGAAGATTTGATTACGTCGGCAGTAAATGAAGGGCTTAAAAGAAGCAAAGACCTCGCTGAAGAACGTACAGGCAGTTTGTTAGACGGAATTAGCTCAATGCTTCCTCCCGGATTGCGTTAAAAAATGAATGCCCTTGACGAATTAACAGGTGTGTTTAAAAAATTTCCAGGTATCGGAGCTAAAAGCGCGCGCCGAATGGCGTTTTATTTGCTTAAAAAAGATAAGCGCGAACTCGAAAATTTAGGCCGAAAAATCGCAAGCTTAAAAAGTAGTTTGTTCAAATGTAAATACTGCGGAAATATCTCAGACGAAAACCCTTGCAAAATATGTTCTGACCCGTTAAGAGACAGAAAAATTTTATGCGTCGTCGAAAATGTTGAGGCTCTTTATTCGTTCGAGGACGCTAATATTTATAACGGCCTGTATCATGTTATCGAAGACAGAGGTTCGCCATTCGATACAAAAGAGTTAAGCCAGCAAAATATAAATTCGTTGTTAAATCATATAAAAATGCTCGGCGACGGAATAGAACTCATTATCGCTACTAATCCCGTTATTGAAAGCACGCTGATTTATTATTCGATTATTGAGGCCGTCGAAAAATCTGGATTGCCTGTTACAAAAATTACTCGTCTGGCGTCGGGGTTACCTGTTGGCGGTGTGATTGAATACGCAGACAAAAGAACTTTACATACTGCTTTAGAAATGCGGACTACAGCAAATTAAATTATAAACACCATGAAAAATTTTTCGTTAATCATTGTTGCAGGCGGTTCAGGTTCAAGAATGGGCGGCTTGCAAAAACAGTTTGTGCCGTTAAAAAATAAGCCCGTCTGGGAATGGAGCGCAAGCGTTGCTGAAAATATAAACGAAATTCAAGAGATTATATTAGTCGTTCCTGAAGATAATTTTAAATCAAACACAATCAAATTTAACTCAAGCAAAAAATTTTTAATCACAGCCGGAGGCAATACGCGCGTTAATTCTGTTTTGAACGGGTTAAAAATTTCCAGTTGCGATTATGTTTTAATTCATGACGCGGCGCGGCCTTTTTTAACTGAACGTCTATTAAACGATTTGATTTTAAACACTGATGAAAATTTTGGCGCAATTCCTGTTTTGCCGGTGAATGACGCTTTGAAAAAGATTGATGACAATGAAAATATTTCAAGCATTGACCGCGAAAAAATTTATCTAACTCAAACGCCGCAAAGCTTTTTAAAAAACGATTTGATTAAAATTCTTGTGCAATACCCTAACGTTAAAGATGAGGCCGAAGCGTGGTTAATGTCCGGCAGAAAATTAAAACACGTTCAGGGCGAAAGATTGAATTTTAAAATTACTTGGCCGGAGGATTTACAAATGGCACGCGCTCTAGTTGAAAATTTATCTCAATCGCAAAAAATTTCACGTTCCGGAATTGGTTATGACGTTCATAAATTAGTTCCAGGCCGTAATTTGATTTTGGGCGGTGTAAAAATTGAGAGTGAGTTAGGTTTGTTAGGTCATAGCGACGCAGATTTATTAACTCATTCAATCATGGACGCAATTTTAGGCGCGGCGGGTCTTCCTGATATTGGTAATTTATTTCCGGCAAGCGATGAAAAATTTAAAAATGCCGACAGTTTAAAATTATTGGCCGAAGTCTTAAAACTCGTTCATCAAGACGGCTGGACTGTAAATTACGTTGACGCTGTTGTCGAGGCTCAAATTCCGCGCTTAAATGAATATCTGAGTGAGATTAAAAATTCGTTGGGAAGATTTTTCGATGTGAATTTAAAATTTAAATCAGCAGAAGAAATTGACGACACCGGCTCAGGCTTAGCGATGAAAGCATGGGCTGTTGCAGAGGTGATTAAAAATGTATAAAACAAGATTTGCTCCCTCACCGACCGGCGGTTTACATATAGGCGGAGCGAGGACAGCACTATTTAATTATTTATTCGCGCGTTCAAAAAATAATGAGGGCGAATTTATTTTGCGCATTGATGATACTGACAGCGAACGCTCTAAAAAAGAGTACGAACAAAATTTAATCCGCGATTTGCATTGGTTAGGCATAAATTGGGACGGTGAACATTTTAATCAAAGTACACGCGGCGAAATTTATGCAAAATATCTCGATGAATTAAAAGCAAAAAATTTAGTCTATCCGTGTTTTTGCAGTGATGAAAGATTAGAGCAAATGCGCGAAGAACAGTTAAAAAATAATTTGCCCCCAAAATATGACGGCCATTGTAAAAATTTAACGCATTCAAAACGGCGAACGTCCTTGTTGGCGTTTAAGACTTCCCGAAAATTACGAAGCTCAATTTGAAGACGTTGTGCGCGGCGTGCAAACTTTTCCGGCTGGGACGATTGGGGATTTTGTAATTCAACGCAGCGACGGGACACCAACGTATATTTTTGCGTCGGCGGTTGATGATTATTTGACGAAAATTACTCACATCATTCGCGGCGATGAACATATCCCAAATACAGCGCGTCAAATTGCAATTTTAGACATGTTAAATTGGCCTCGTCCTGTTTTTGCGCATATACCTATGGTTTTAGCGACGGACAGACGTAAATTAAGCAAGCGTAACGGTTCAAAAACTATTGCTGAATACCGCGACGAAGGATTTTTGCCGAATGCGATTTTAGCGTACTTAGCAACATTGAGCTGGAACGTTGAAAATGATGTTGACCTGTTAAATTTAAATGACATGGCCGCTAATTTTAAGCTCGAAAAAATAGTTAAGTCTTCGCCCGTTCATGATGAACAGCATTTATTATATTGGCAGAAAAAAGCGATAAGCCTATTAAAGCCCGAAAATATAGCCGCTCAAATAATCGAACTTGATAAAAATTTTACAGGCCATGAGAAAAATTTAACGCTTTTAATTCCCGAACTAATAAATGATTTACCGTTTGTGAAAGATTTAGCTGCGGGTTTAAAATTTTTAACGGCACAACCTGAAATTAAACTCGATGCTGAAATTACATGGGCAAAAAGTTTTTCGGACGAGCTTTTAAATTTCGATGAAAATAATTGGAACTCTGAAGCTATTGAAAACTTTTTACGTACGTTCATGAAAGCTAATAAATTAAAAGGGCGCGAATTTTTTCACCCGATGAGAATTTTATTAACAGGACTTGAACACGGTGCGCCGTTGCCTTTGATAATTTATGCGTTAGGTAAAAACGAGAGTGCTGAAAGAATTTTAAACGCGGGGTGTTAAATAATGAGCGTGTTATCAAAAAATGATGTCGTGTTCTCACATAATCGTGACTGCGATAATAATTTATGGTTCGGACGTTTAGCACTTGATGAATTTGAAGACGATATCTCAAATGATTTCATAATGGATCCGGGCTTATTTAATTATTATGACGAAGTTGTCGAAAATTTTTGGCCTGAATTTATAATCGAAAGCTCATATTCTTAAAAAATGCTAACGTTAGGAATTGAAACAAGCTGTGATGATAGCGGCGTAGCTTTATTGCGTGACGGTCATGAAATAGTTTGCGAATATCTGTCAAGCCAAATTAAAGACCATTCAAAATTCGGCGGTGTCATTCCTGAATTTGCGGCGCGTAAACATTTAGAGAATTTATTGCCGTTGATTGCTGCCGCTGTTAAAGATTATAAAAGCGAGATAAATTTAATAGCTGTAACTCGCGGGCCTGGTCTAATGGGTTCGTTAATGGTAGGAGTTCAAACGGCAATCGCTTTATCTCAAGCATGGGGAATAAATTTAATAGGCGTTAATCACATTGAAGGACACTTATTTGCGCCGTTGATTGAGAATGAAAATTTAAAGCCGCCGTTTTTGTCAGTGATAATTTCTGGCGGTCATAGTGAAGTAATTCTTGTGAAAAATTTTGGCGAATATGAATTTTTAGGCGGTACTCGTGATGACGCGGCAGGTGAAGCTTATGACAAGGTAGCAAAAATTTTAGGTCTTGAATATCCTGGAGGCCCTATAATTGATAAATTAGCGCGTTCCGGAAACGATAAAGCTTTTAATTTTCCAGTGCCGTTAAAAAATACGAACGATATTGAATTTAGCTTCAGCGGTTTAAAAACTGCTGTGTTATGGCAAGTCAAAAAGCTCGTTGAAAATAATTTGAGCGTTCCTGTTGAAGATATATGCGCGTCATTTCAGAAAGCCGTAATAAATTCGTTAATCTCAAAAATCAAACTAGCCGTTAAATTAACAGGAATTAAAAACGTTACGATTTCAGGCGGTGTCGCGGCAAACAGTGAATTACGTGAAAAATTATCAGCGCAAAAGAATTTTAAAATTTATTTGCCCGAAAAATCACGTTGTACGGATAATGCGGCGATGATTGCTCTTGCTGGCTATAACGCTTATTCACGAGGAGTTCGCACAAAAAATTTAACAGCTGACCCCTCGTTAGAGTTATGTTAAAATGACACGCGATAAAAAATAATCCCTCTGACCATTTGATTGGCTAGGGGGATTTTTTGCAACTACGTTTACCACTACAAAAAAGCTTTTATAAATTTAGACATTCACTTTTTTAAAAGCACTTCGAGTTTCAAACAAAGTATCAAATTTTTTTAGAGCTTTTTAAAATCTTTAACACTGACCAATAGAATTAAAAGCACAATTAAAATCATGCCCGTAAAAATTTTTATACCGCCAAAATTGCACGAATTATATTCACGGCTGCGCCAAACACTTCCGCTGGACGATGAATTATTATTTTGACTTTCATCAGGATTGCTCGCGCTCAATGCTAATTCGCCTAACGCGTCAATAAATTTACCTTCTTCAAAATCAACGTCGGGACTATAAACAAGCCTGTAATAATTTCCGTCTGGTATGTGTCCTAAGCCGTTATCTTGATGTCTTAAATCATGAACTGTAATAAAAATATCTCCGCTCGTTCTTGTTTGATTTCTGAATGAACCCCAGACAGGATACTCAAAACCGCTATCATCTTCCCAAATTTCATCGGGCAAATAGCCTTTTGTCATGAACGGAGAGATTGTCCATTCTTCTAAGCTCATTAAACCTTTTTGAGGGTGTTCAACATATTCAGCGAAGTCATCATAAAATTCATAATTTAAACTCGTCGTCTCGTTAATAACTTTTCTATCAACGAAATATAAATTTACAACTGTGTCGGGGCTTGTTTCGGGCAAAGTTAATATCAATTCTTCAACTTGGCCGTTATCATTTTCAGCAAGCTGATAAAAATTTCGTATCGTCGGATATTTTTTAACGGGAATATTATTTATACTAACTTCTTCGTCTGCGTCGTCTGAAATCGGGTTCGGCGCAATCGTAAAAGCTTTTATACATGCATTCATAGGAACAACATTCGTTACGTCTTCAAAAAAATCATCCTGTTGAGTTATTTTAGCACCGTCAAGCCAAGCGTTACCGTCTGATGAGAAATAACTTTCACCGTCGTGAGCACTCGCAAAATCTGAATAGCCTGCGATTTTAACTTCGACTGCTAAGGGATATTTATATTCGGGCGTTGTTAATTTGAGTACGACTGAAAAGTAATGTCCGTATTCAAATTCGTACTCTAATAAATCGTTTAACTTGATTGTGTGATAACCCGAATATTCTTGAACGCCATCGCCTGAAATTATTAAATCGCCGTTTAAGGGCGTTCTAGGTTTTGTAGTGCCTAAGTCGTAAACGTAAAATTCGTACTCGCAATTATTATCAGTTGTGTAAAAAGATATTGCCTCTAAAATTTCTCCCTCGCTTAAAATTTTAAAGACGTTCGCCGCGTAAGCTGTATTATTTTCATTGCCGAAACCGTAAGAATTGCACCAGCCTAACTCGTCATAGCCATAGTGTTTTAAATTCTCCGGCATGGCCTCAACTTTAAAAGCTAATCCCCACTCAATAGGCTGTTCGTATGACATCCAAAAATAGCCGTCATCTAACACATTAACTTCGATTGTTTCAGTACCGCTTTCGTCTTCAGCATCGATTTCAACATCAACAGTCGTTTTTAGATTTGCCCAAGATGATTTTATTAACCATGCGCCGTCATTTTGAGGTCTATGTTCTTCGTTAAAATGTGTGCGTGAGTAATTATCGTCCCAACCAGCAATTACGACGGTATTGTTTGCATATAAATTACTTGCTTCGCTGTCTCGGCTTGAATTTATATCATAATAATACGCGCGGTCGGGCGAGCTTAAATAATCAGAGTTAGCTCCGTTTGAGTGATATGCGATTTCAACAGCTCCGTAATCGAGAATTAAATTTTTTACGATTGCAAATTCATCGACCGAAATACTTTTTGAAATAATATCGCTTGAAATATTAAAATCAGTTTCAAGTTGATACGGGTCAAGTAATGCGCTGCCTGGTGTAGTTGGTGTTGCATAAATTGCGTCGGTTAATCTAATTTCAGGCGTTCCGTAAAAATCCGGTGTTGTCTCTCTTGAAGGGATTAGGCCAAGCGAATACATGTTTTCGAAATTAGGAATACGTCCCGCTTCTTTTTTAGTAATCCAATCGTCAGCATTAACGCCTGCATTTTCTAAAACGCTGCGGTTTAAATACGGGAGCATTTCATTTTCATTTAACGGCGTTACTAATTTTGTTAGCAAAGCCAACGCCATTAACTCATTACCATATTCAAAAGACGTGTAAGAATTTTCAAGTCTGTCATTAAGCGGTGTAAAAGTTTTTCTGCGGTCATTATTAAATCTTGCGAACCAAGCTAAATGGAACTCTGATAAATCAAAATTATCACGCTCTTCAGGATTTTGAGTGAGCCAGTTACTTTCGACCGAAGCAATAGCCGCGAATGCCCACGATGTTGACCACTGCCATTGATCGCGTGAAAGCGATATGTAATTCAAATTGCGTAAGTCATATGTTGTAGGAATATCAACAGCAATTTCAACATCAGGTATATTATTTGCAAGATGACTTAAATCGACAGGTGGATTTAAATAATTTTCGATACCAATATTTTCAGAGCTTGAAAAATTTGAAATACCTGCGTTGTTTATTATATTGCGATTAAAATTTAGATATGCTTTTGAAATTGGAGCAAGTCCGGCATTTAATTGCGTTGTAAAAATTAGAAATGTGCTGATAAAAATTATTACTTGTGCAGAAAGTTTTTTAATGCTCATAAAAATAGCGTGCCTCCAAAAATTTTTTGCGATTATATCAAAATTGGAAGCGCGCTTTTTATATTGGTGTCATAAAAATTTTTGAGATATTTTTAATAGGCCATATTAAAAATTAAAAAAACTTTCTAAATACCTTATTTGATAAAACTTTTAAACACTCTATACATTTTTCGTAAAGCTCTAAATAAAAATGGCTTTTGCTTAGGTAACGTGTTATGTCTTGCTTGTTTTACGGCTTCCCATACTTCTTGATTGATTTCTACTGGAATTTTTTTCAATGGCTCATATGTTGTAACAAGTTGACCGTTCAGACTGCTGTCATCATCAATTTTTGCACAATGTACTCCAGTCCCGTCCATTCCGATATTTATTGTAAATGTTTGTCCTGGACTTAAACTCAATTTTCCGAGAATATAATTACTAGCAAACCACCTTATAGCCCATGAGTTTACTTTGCCTTCAGCTTGAGCTTTCAACATTTCGACATGAGCAGGAAATTCTCCATCACAGTCAAACCCCTGTTCAAGACCTTTAGCTTTTAATTCTGATAATAATTTATACGCGTCCGGCTCAAAATTTTTCCAAGCTCTTTTCCATGTACCCCAACCCCATATTTCAACTAAAGGCATAAAAAAACTTTGAGGCATATTATTAAATTCAAGCGGAGCTAAAAAGCCGTCAATATTACAAACTGTTTCGTCGTTCTCGTATAAATCTAGCGCATCATTCATATAACTTAAAAAATAATGGCTAGTTATAATATCATCTTCAACGACTATAATTTTGCCATATTCATTTACGATTTTTGTAACGCCGTTTATTATCGAATTTGCCAAGCCTAAATTATGTTCTTGTTCGATTATTTTTACGGACGCAAAGCCAGAAATTTTTTTTAAATACTTTCTCACTTCATTTACACTAGATAAAGCGTCATCGTTTTTAGCCCCATCTGAAAATATAAATAATTCACTTTCTGGAGCGAGATAATTTTTTTGCAATGCCTCAACTGTGCGTTTGGTATGTTCGGGACGATTGTATGTAAATAATGCTATTGGAGCTAATTTTTTCATGAATATCACCTAGATTTCTATTATATTTTTTCGTTGGGATATTTTAAATTTTATCCAAGTTGGTATTTTTGTGCATAAGTTTTTAGGAAGAGCTTTCAATCTGTCAAGAAATGTTCTTTTTTTGATTGTACCTTCAAGCGCAGGGTGTTCATACAAAATTGGATATATTCCATATTTTTCGTTTAAAATATTTTTTGCATGGTCTAATTCTTTAAGATAAGGAATGTACACAGCTTTTATAATTCTACTGTCAACACCGGATTGATAAGCATTATAAACGTTGATGTTAATTTTATGCGGTGTAATGTATGTAATGTGCTGAAAATGATAAAAAACTAACTCGAATTTTTTTACCGTCTTTTTTTCTTCAAGTATCAAATTATCTTTATCGCACATTTTATATTGGCGTATATTCCATGGAGCAACGCCACCACCTAAATTTTCAAGCACAGAAACAAAATCTTTTTTCTCCCAACCGTTTAAATATTTTTGGTCTCCAAAAGCTTTTTCACTTGATTTTACGCTGCATTCTTTGAAACATTGTGCTTTCCACCAACGTAATAGCTCTAAAGAGTTTCGAGCATTTTTGAAAGTATTAAATTCAACACAATACGTACCTGAATGTTGTTCTGCCATTTTGTCAAATTCTGAATTAGTAAATCTATGAGGCACAATCTGAACAGTTTTATCCTGCATTTCGTCAATCAAAATTTCAGGATTATTATAAAAATATAAATCAGCGTCGATGTATGTACAAATTTTTTCTTTTTTAACTGTTAGCACATAGTCAATCAAGTACGAAGTGCACGTCCAACAAAATTCTGCCCAAAAACGTTTATGTCGAAGAGGCTTAATATCGCTATTTATCTCAAAACTCAAAAATTCATCAAGTGAAACAGGTATTAGTTCTTTGCCATTGACGTTATTGTTTTTTTCATCACTTAAAACTTTATAGCAAACTTCGTCCATAGCAAGAACATATAATTTGAAATCAACGTTCAATCTTTTTAGCGAATTAAACATGACAAAACCTTTATCAAGATAATTGCTATCAAAAAGCGTGCAAAATATCATAAATTTTCTGCCTCCATAATTTTTAAATACTCGTCATAATCTCTAATATATTCGTTAGCGTCATAATGTGTACTGGCTAAAACTAATAAAACTGAATCGTTTGAAAAATCGTACATATCTTTCCACACCATACGAGGTATATATACTCCGGTCATTGGTTTATCTAACTCAACTGTAAATTCTTCGTAGCCGTCAGTAATTCTTACTTTACTTTTACCAGCAACATTTATAAGCACAAATTCAGAAATTTTATTTGCATGTTGACCGCGAATTACATCTGCGTCAGAGTCATAAATATAAAATACTCTCTTAATTTCAAACGGTATCGCTATACCACCTTCAATAACAACCAACTTTCCACGCTCATCGCCCAAATCTTTAAAACTTAAAAGAGGACATCTCTTGCGCAACGATACATTTTCATTACCTGAACGAGTTAATTGCATCGATAACGTACTCCTGTTCTAATTCAGTCATTCCGTTATAAATTGGGATTGACAAAACTGTATTTGCTAAGTGTTCAGTTATTGGTAAACTACCTTTTGAAAGTCCCAAATATTTATATGCTTCAGATAAATGAGGCGGTATGGGGTAATGAATTATCGTACCAATATTTTTATCGTTTAAATAATTTATGAGCTTATCTCTTTTTTCACAACGTATAACGTATTGATGCCATACGCTTGAAGTTTGTGGTGCTGTTTTAGGTAAGACAATTTCGGGATTTTTAATTTCGCGTGAATAATTTTCTGCGAGCATAATTTTTTCGGCGTTAAGTTCATCAAGGTGTTTTAATCTCACACGCAATAAGCCAGCTTGAATTTCGTCTAATCTGGAATTTGCTCCGACTACTTTATTATAATAACGTTTCTCGCTTCCATAATTGCGGAACATTTTAAACTTTTCGGCAAGTTCTTCGTTTTTTACTATAACTGCTCCTGCGTCTCCAAAAGCTCCCAAATTTTTTGATGGATAAAACGAAAAACAACCAACATCACCAAAAGAACCGGTCATCTTATTTTCTGAACGCGCACCATGCGATTGAGCACAATCTTCAACAAGTTTTAAATTATATTTTTTACACAGCTCAATTATTTTATCCATTCTTGAGGCCATGCCATAAAGATGTGTAACCAAAATTGCTCTAGTTTTATCCGAAATTTTCTCCTCAATTTTGTCAGGGTCTATAGCAAAATATTCATCAGGCTCAATAAAAATCGGTGTCGCGTCGTTAATTGTTATACCCATTACGCTGGCAATATAAGTATTCCCTTGAACAATAACTTCATCGCCCTTCTTGATATCAAGTAATTTAAATGCTATCCAAAGTGCGTCAAGACCACTAGCAAGCCCAACGCAATATTCATCGTCTTTTTTATCAGTTATGTATGAATTAAATTCACTCTCAAAAGATTTCAGCTCTTGTCCTAAAATGTACCAACCAGAACGCAAAACGTTAAGAGCTTTGTTTTCAAATTCTTGCTGATACTTATAAAATCCTCTGTCCATACGATTAGGCATTACGTTCATCGAATTTGACCTCCATAAAAACTAAAAACCAAGCTATTTTAGCAAAAATTCAACGTAATTTTGTTTCTCAGTATAGAATTATGGGCTGTTTGTCGTTTCAGATTTAGAGCTTAAAATTGCTTCTTTAAAAAATTTGATAATTGAAATCTTAACACGTATTAAATATTACAGAATGCAACTAATATAAATATAGCAACAAATTAAAAGCGAAAAATTTTTTATGTGTTTACAACCTTGACGCACAAAGCGTTTGAGTTTTATTCTTTGCTGTAATTTTAAAACTAAGCCTTAAATTTTCATGACGCTTTTAATTTTCACAGGAGGTCTATTATGCAAAAACGCACTATCGTAAATATTCCTGCTTTAATCAGCGATTATTATTCACTCATGCCCGACCCTGATAATAAAACTCAGCAGGTCTCTTTCGGCACATCAGGACATCGCGGAAGTTCAGCACTTCACAGTTTTAACGAGGCTCATATTTTAGCAATAGCTCAGGCCGTCGCGGAATTACGTAAAGCTGAAGGAGTTACAGGCCCGTTATTTATTGGAGCAGACACTCACGCTTTATCAGAACCGGCTATGAGAACTTGTGTCGAAGTTTTAGCGGCTAACGGTGTCGAAATAATTTTGCAGCAGGATTTTAAACCAACACCAACGCCAGTCGTTTCGCGCGCAATCCTTGAATATAACCGTAATAATAAAAATCATGCTGACGGTATGGTAATCACTCCTTCACATAATCCACCAACAGACGGCGGAATTAAATACGACCCAATCACAGGAGGCCCCGCAAGTCCTGAGACAACGAACAAAATTCAAAAACGCGCTAACGAGCTAATTAAAAACGGTGTAAGTTCTATTAAGCGCATTCCGTTTGAGAAAGCTATTAAATTAGATACCACGCATTTTGAAGATTACGTAATCCCTTATGTAAAAGCATTAGCTTCAGTCGTTGATATGGACGCAATCGCTAAATCAGGTTTGAAAATTGGTGCTGACCCTCTCGGCGGTTCAGGTTTATATTATTGGGAACCCATTAGCGAAATTTACGGCATTAAAAATTTAGTCGTTGTTAATCCGAATTTAGACCCGACTTTCTCATTTATGCCCCCCGACCATGACGGTAAAATTCGTATGGATTGTTCTTCACCGTTTGCAATGGCCAATTTAATTAAGTTGAAAGATGATTACGATATAGCTTTTGGAAATGATACCGATTATGACAGACACGGAATTGTAACGCCGAATGCTTATTTAGCCGTTGCTGTTCAACATCTATTTACAACGCGTTCAAACTGGCGCAAAGATGCTCAAATCGGCAAAACAGTAGTTTCAAGTTCAATTATTGACCGTACAGCTGAAGGGATAGGCCGCAAAGTTTGTGAAGTTCCTGTCGGGTTTAAATGGTTTGTTGACGGCTTGCTTGACGGTTCAATGGGATTTGGTGGTGAAGAGAGTGCAGGCGCGTCATTCTTATGCAAAGACGGTTCAGTCTGGACAACAGATAAAGACGGAATAATTATGGACTTATTAGCGGTCGAAATT
>CAJODZ010000036.1 GCA_905233645.1 uncultured Synergistales bacterium
GATTTGTTAAAACGCGACTTAATAATATTTGCCGAGTGCGGAGGTTTCATGTTTTTGTGTAAAAGCATTACAAATTTTGACGGCGAAAAATTTTCAATGACTGGCTTAATAAATGCTGATTGCGTCATGACTAAAAAAGCCGTTCTCGGTTACGTTGAAGCTGAAAGTTTAAATAATAATATTTTGTGCGTTAAACATAAAAAATTTCGGGCGCATGAGTTCCACTTTTCTGAAATTTTGCCCAACCCGAAATTTAATTTTAATAATTTTAATGATGACGTTTTCGCATTTAAAATCACTCGTAAAAGCACCGGTGCTGAAAAATTAGGCGGTTATTTTTCTAAAAATATTTTAGCGTCATACTTGCACATAAATTTTTTCGGAAATTTTGATTTAGCTGAAAATTTTATAAATTCCTGCCGCTCTTAAAATCCCTTAAAACTTTTTCATAAACGTTTAACGTTTTTTCGGCTGATACTTTATGCGTAAATTTTGAACGTACTAACTCAAGAGAGCGCGTTATTAAATTTCCACGTTCGTTCGGTGATAATTCAAGCATCGTTTTTATCGCGTCAGCAAAACTTTTTACATCGTCTTTTTTAGCGATTAAGCCGTTAAATTTATGCGTGATAATCTCTGTAAAAGGCTCAATGTCCGACACTATAACAGGCAATCCGGAAGCTAAAGCCTCAAGTAACGCAACGCTAAAACCCTCTTCACGCGACGGCATTACAAAAATGTCACTTGCCTGTAAATATTCGCGAACGTCTTTTACAAAATCTGAAGGCAGAATTAAATTTACATTATGGCTTTTAGCTAGAAAATCATATTTTTCACGCATTCCCTGTTCTTTTGTCTCACCGCCGATTAAAACAAGCGTTACGTTTAAATCTTCACAAGCCTTTATTAAAACATCAAAACCCTTGCGCTCAACGTAAATCCCCATGCCTGAAATTAAAATCGCGTCTTCCGGCAAGCCCAATTCTTTTCTAAAAGTTTCGCGTAATAATAAATCGGGTTTGAAAAATTCTGTGTCTACGGGATTATGAATTACGCTGATTTTTTGCGGATCAAGTTTTTGCGCGTTCACCATGTAATTTTTAAGCCACTCTGCACACGAAATATAATAATTTGAATTTAAATAATATTTTGCCTTCGCCGGCTTATCAAACGTCGATATTACAGGAATTTTTAAATGCTTACCCCAAAATCCGGCTATGTGAGCAGCTGATGATAATCTAGTGTGAATTAAATCAGGTTGTATCTTTTCAATGAGATTTTTAAAGCCTATCGATAAAAACGGCATTGAAGGTATTAGAGGTTTAAAAGTGTAAGTTTCAATTTTATTTTCGCGAGCGTAACTTTCTGCAAATCCGGGACGGCACAAAAATATACTTTTTATTCCTAAAGCCTCTAACGTTTTTATATGCCTTATATAAGGGACTAACCAAGAGATATTATCAGCGTCGATATAATGTAAAATTCGCATTTTATTTAACTTTCACACCAGATTTTTTAAACTTGTTTATTATTTGCTTTTGAGACATGTAGCCGACTTCTTCTGCAATTACTTCGCCGTCAAGGTCTTTAAAAATCAGCGTCGGTACATATTCAACATCGTATTCATAAAAATATTTTACGTTTTTGGGATTTTCAGCATATAAAACTCGTGTTTTAATATTGGGGTAATTTTTATTGAGTTGCTTTATCACCTTTTCTAATTGCTTGCACGCCGGACAGGTTTTGCTCGATAAAATCATTAAAACAGGTTTTTCACCGGCACTCGCGCTAAAATTAAATCCCAAATTTAAAAAAGCAATCGCAAAAATTAAAACGCCCGATATAAAAAATAACGCTGAAAAATTTTTACGGCTCATTCATTTTTCACTCCTGTTTAAATTTTTAAATACGGCTTGGATTGTACAACAAAAAAATTCATTCAAAAAATGTATAATTCCTGAATGCATAACAAAAATTTTAAGGGGATTTGTTAAAGAAGATGGACGAAAGGGGAAAAATTTTAAGTACAGTTGATGTTGATAAAAATTTAACACTGCAAATCTGGACTAAAGGCAAAACACCACGTTTAGCTATAGTCAATCGTAATAAAAATGTGCGTAAGCTAATTCCTTTAAGCTGGCTTGAAGATAAAACTCATAAAATCTCATTGAATGCAAAAATTCACGGCGAAACTATTTCGTACAACATTCCGGATTTAACTCAGGCTATCCAAAAAATTTTAACTGATTTCGTAACGAGAACGACTTTTAAAATTAAATTCTTTAAACTTGCCATTGACCTTGAAAAAGCTTTATTTAATCCTGAATACATAATCGATTTGGACGGGATGCCTATGCTCTCGGAGGAAAAACGCTCCGCTTTATGGTTTGCGTCATGCACTTCAAAAAATAAGAGCGCGGGAAAATTTAAAGCATTTTTTCCGGTTGAACACGATATAGATAAAATTAACGATGAGGCTTCCGCTATTGAAAATGAGAACGTTAAATTAAATTTTATTAACAATGCCCGAACGGTCGAGGCGTTAATTAAAACCGGCGTTATCGAAAAATTAAAAAAGATTAAACCTGAACGCTGGCATAATCCGATAAGACTTTCAGCCGCTGCGATGTTATTTGGTTTTTCATTTTGCAGGGAAGACGGCGTAAAGTTTTCCGATAAAATCTGGAGCAGCAAAAAACCTCAGCCAACAACATATTTAAATCGCGCTGAAATGTTGACTTACAAAACACCTGACTTAATGAAACTTGGCTATAAAATTTCGGCGTACATTCGGCATTTTTATCAAGTCAATAAAATTCAGGTTGATTATTCGATTGACAGTGCAAAAGATTTTCAGGACGAAGGATATTCACGGACGCGCCGGGTTGATTTTCAGGCAGGAACATTAGGCGACGTACCGTATCGTGTTACGTTTTATGAGGACGGCGATAGATTAGCTTTAGCGTGTGTTCCTGAAATGAGTACGATTAGACATGCCGGAGAGCTTAAAATAATTATGCCGCTTGATATTTTTGAAAGTGCTTTAAAGCTTGACACTAATAACGGCGGTACGCAAGACCAATTTTACACGATAACGCGATTATTTTGGGCTTATGATTTTAAAAAATGGCTTGATAATATTTCGATTTACGTTAAAAATTTCGCAGGGGTGAAGGAATAATTTAAATCATGAAAAAGATTTTATGCGCTTTTATATTTTTAATAGCATTCTCTTTAAAACTTGAAGCAAGTGAACCGCGTACGCTATCCGTTGTAATATTTCCCGTTAAAAATTCTACCGGTATTGAAATTTGGGAGAGCAAATATTATCCGTATAACGTTTTAGAGCAAAAGATGGCCGAATATTTAGAGGTTTTATATAAACGTTCGCCGTTAATCGAAGTGAGGATTTTAGATAACGCAGGCATGAATCGTTGGTTATCGAGTTCCAGCAGGCGCGCTGATGACATGGCCATACAACTTGAAATGTACGAGGCTCGTTTAAAAGAGAAGCGAATTGCCGGAAAATTAGAAACCGGACGCGTTCAAATAAGAATGAAAATTTATAATTCGTCTCGCGGTCAAAATATTGCGACACGAACTGTTCAGGGCAAAGACCAAAGATTTACGTTTGATGATGACGAGAGTATTTTTTGGCTGGACGCTGCGGATATTATTACGATGCCGATACCTGGGCTTGATTTATTCGGCTTAACTCGAAATTATAAAGGTCAAGAGATGAGCCGTTTAACATGGGATCAATTCAAAAATACTTCTCATTGGCAAGCGATTAAAAATGCGATTTACGAGGCTTTCAGACAGTCAATGAATCAAATTACAAACGTTATTCACAGCAACGAACCTAATTCGATGATTGCCGGAACGGATAATTTTTCACCGTCATTTTCAACTGTTGGACGGATTTTAGCTCCGACTTCAACATCAACACGTAAACGCCGTGAATATATAATCTCTGTTGGCTCATTAGGTACAAGCGCAATGGACGGCGTTCGCGTTGGTGAATTACTTGACGTTGTGAGGGGCGAGACTTACGTAACTGTTGACCCTGAAAATCCAGTTGTAGTACTCCCAAAAGTTATAGGCCGTGTAAAAGTTATGAAAGTCTATGACCAGAATGCTATTGTCCGTGTTGTTCAGGATAATAAAAAAGAGCCAATAACTTTAAAAGACATAGTAATTAAAAAATCAAGCATGTTAGGGAAGTGATATCATGAATAAAAAATTTTTAACGTTATTTTTAATAATATTCACGCTGATTTTTACAGGAGATATTTTAGCTGCTGATGTTGCCGATGATGACAGTACGCCGTATATGCCGACAATACCAGGACAAAACAGCGGTAATAATTCAAATTCTAAAACACCGGCTAAAAATCAAAGTTCAAAACGTTCAGTGCGTAAAGCTCCTGTTAAAAAGAGCACACCTAAAAAATCTACGGCTAAAAAATCTGCAACGACGAACGCGAAAAAGACTACTCAAGCTCCGGCAAAATTAAGTTCGTTGCAGCAGGGTATAGCTTTAATGAAGCAAGAGCGTTACGAAGCCGCGAGGCCGTTTTTGCAAAAAGCTGTTCAGGAAGAGCGCAATAATCCGGAGGCTTGGTACTGGTACGGAATGTATCATGAAAAAACCGGAGCTTTTTCACAGGCGCAATATTTTTATTCAAAGGCTGTTACGATTGACCCAAGTTTTTCGCCGCTTTCAAGAGTTGTAAATTATCCTGAAGACGATAACAAGATTGCTTTATACGACCCCAAAAGGCCGCCGCGCGTTTATCCTGTTCAGGTTGAAAATAATACAGCTACAGCAGTTCCGGCAGGCTCGTCTCAATCTAAAAAATTGCCATCAAAGCCAACAGCTAATGACCCTGATTTGCCGAGAGTTCCTGTTTATACGCCGCCCGAACCAAATTCAAATCCTTTGGACGGTGATGCTTGGAGACCTGCTGTTTACGTTCCGCCTCCGGCTAATCAAAATGCGAACGTTCAATCTCAAAAAAATTCGCCAGTTTATTTTCCGCCCAGTTCTCCTAAAACGAACGAGCAACAAAATTTAGAGCCTGTTCCTGTAGGTGTAAATGTAGTTGCAAAAGAGAGGACTGCCCTTAATGATTTAAATTCTGAAATGGTTAACGAAAAGCCTGCTCAAAATACTACACCCGAAATTAAAAAACAAGAGCATGTTATCGTGATTGACACTTCTAAAAATGATACGTCAACGCAAATAATTAAGCCTGAACCTGAAAATACACCAGAGCCAGAACCTGAACCAACCAAAAATTTGGCGAATAATAATTTGACACAAACCGGCGACGTTGATAAATACACGATTATTAAGGGCGGAAATATTTTTTATAATCCTGAAAATAATACGGCGCGTTCAAATTCTGAAACTGTTAAACCGGCTGAAGATAATTCAAAAACTGTAAATGCTCCGGCTAAAAAATCTACAGCAACTTCAACGAGAAAATCTACAGCGTCAAATAAAGCTCAGGCAAATAAAAATAATCAAACCGTCCAGCCTGCGCCACAGCCTACTCAACCTACACAGCGTAAAGCTACGTCGCAAGATTTAACGCCCAAAGCTCAAACTCCGGCCAAGCAACAATCTCAACCGGTAACGCCTAAAAATCAGCCAACAACAACGCCCAAAGCTCAACAGGCAAAACCGGCTCAACCTAAAACGCAAACTCCTGCAACTCCGCCGGCGAAAAAGAACGCTCCCGAAAATTCAAAGCCTAACGGCGAAAATGACCAGGAAAAAATGCCGCCCGTTGGTCAGTTTCAAGCAGACCCGGGAACTCTTGACGAAAAACCTATGCCGCCCGTTGGACAATAAGCAATAAAATATATAATTAGGCTTTAGCAAAATTTTTAATTTAAAAATACGAAGGTGTAAAAATTTTTATGAAAAGAGTAGTTTTAACTTGTTTTATGTTAGTTACGGTTATGAGCAGTTTTGCAAGCGCAGCTCCCTTACTTGTTAGTCAACCTGCTTATGACGCGATGAAGTTCTATGTTTACAAACCTGAAGGCAGCAATAAAAAAATTCCGCGCGATTTTTATTTAACGTACGACGGCTATTTAGTTTATAAAAACGCTCGCGGTGTCTGGTTATACGGGGACGCTGGCAACGGTAACGGTAAACGCATCACGAAAACTAATTACGTCGTTGGCGCGGTAGCTCCTTCAACAGTAGGAATTGAGCCGTACAATAAAAATATGTCAACCGTCGCGCCCGTCTTAAATCTCGAAGGCTCTGAAGGTGTCGACAAAACGAAGCGCGTTGTTCAAACAGATTGGACGCAAAACCCTGATTTTGTAGCTGTCTCAAAATGGAGCAAAAGCGTTGACAAAATCGGAATTATTAACAAACCTTTAATCCCTGTTGCCTGGAAAGGTGAACACCCCGAAGTTATTTACGCTTGGGCTGGTACGGCTTGGCATCAAATCACACCGCGTAAATGGGAAGAACCTAAAAATACGATTAGACGCAACATGCATAATTTAACGATGATTACAAACAAAAACGATATAAAATGGCAGGACGCAGATTCGGCAATTCTTGAACAATATGCTACGTATTGGGGTTATCAGTGGCTTGGCGAATTAGACTTTTAAAATTTTAAAGACGGAGGCTTTTTAGGACATGAATAAAAAATTTTTGCTGTTGTCATTATTATTATTAAATATTTGCTCAGAAGCATACGCTAAAGTTTATGTTACAGAGCCTCTTTTAATTGAGCAGCCTGCTTATGCCGGAATGGAATTTCATGTTTTTAAGCCTTACAACATGCCTGAAGGCTGGTATATAACTTTTGACGGTTATCCGGTGAGAAAAAATCCTGACGGCGTTTGGGTTTACGGGACAATGGAAGGCGCGAACTTAGTCGGAACAAATTACATTGTCGGTTCAGTCATTCCATCAATGGCCGGAATAATGCCTTACGTTCACCCTGCTCAAATTTCGGAATTGAGGACTTTGCCGTCGCAAAATTTTGCTGTCCGTCAACCATATTTATCACAAGCACAAGCGGCACAGGGGCAAACGACTTCAACATGGATTCCCGACTGGTCATTTAACCGCAAATTTATGGCCGTTGGCTCATGGAGAAGTTCAGTTGACAGGATAGGCATTTTAAATAATCCGACTTTGCCGGTCGCTTGGAAAGGCAGTAACCCTAGTGTAATTTATGTCTGGACGGGTGAACAGTGGTATCAAATTACAAAGCGCAAATCTCAAACTCCGGCAATGGCTTTAAAAAGCGAGCTTTATAAAATAACTAAATTTCATAAAAAGACGCGCTTTACCTGGTATTCACAAGACACGCCGTTTTTAGCGCAACAGGCTAAGGCGTGGGGATATTATTGGATGGGCGAAGTTATGCCAAAATAAATATGCTAAAATTTCGCTTTAAGTTTAAGAAAATCATATTTTAAAAATTTTTAGGAGGAATTTTATTCATTATGAGAAGAACGACATTTTTATTATGTGTTTTAATTTTCACGGTTATGTTAGCTGGTTGTGCATACGGAGCTGCTGCTAAAAAATCGAGCAATAATTCCAGTTCTGCAGGTTTGCCAACGATTGACAGTGTAGGAATTGTCGACCGCGGTGAAATAGTAAACAGCCACCCAAATTTAAAAACTGTCCGCCAGCAATTAGCCGATTTTGAACGCAAAAAAGCTAATGAAGCTAAAGCCGCCGCTGATAAAGAGACAGACAATGCTAAAAAAGCTCAGGTCGTCCAAGCAAAACGTATGGAAGTCGCACAAGAAGAGCAACGCTTAATGGCTCCGATTTACCGTGATTGTGAACAGGCTGTAAGAGAAGTTGCGTCGCGCAAAAAAATAGTTTTAGTTCTTGACAAATTCGTCGTTTTAATAGGCGGCGTAGATATCACACAAGACGTAATCCAACAATTAGCAAAGAAGAAATAATTAAATTTTTAAAAAGTTGCTATGCGTAAAATTTTTGTTGCCGTTGTATTTTTAATTTTATTGTCAACAAACGCTAACGCGGCCGATTTTAAACATTCTTGGGAATGGGAGATTTTGGCCGTACCTCCGTCCAGTGGTTGGGATAGCGAGCCTGGTCATTCTATCAGCAACGCTTTAGCGTGGTGTGAAAGAGAGATTGCGGCGAGCGGTTCAGGAGTTGGGGGGCATGATATTAAATTCACGCGGTTAGTTTTGTTATCAGACGATCAAAATTTAAGGAGTTTGAGTTTAAATATCACACCGAGAGTTTTAGCGGTGATGAGTTTTCAGAATTACGACGGCGACAGGATTTTAATTGAACGCTTAGCAGGACGTGAAGTTCCATTATTTTTAGCTGGCGGTGAAAATGTCTTAATCGAACAGGGAGGAAGGCCGTTAGCTAATATTTTTGCATTAGATTTATTCCGTGATTACCGTTGTTCTGCGTTTGCGGAATATGCTAAAAAGATTTTTGCCGGCGGGAAAGATATTCGCATGGCGTTAGCGGCAAGCCGTTTTACAGTAAATCAGGAGCGCGAAGCGAAAATTTGTTATGACATTCTCGATAAAAACGGTTTTATGCCAATGCCGTTTTGGACGGACGCTTCAGTTAGAGATACTTTTAACATGATGTCCGAAGAGATAGAAAGCCAAGAGAATAATCCGGGAATTATGATTTCATTTTTAGGGAGTATGGGGTCGCGTGAAGTTTGGAGAAATTTTATGCGTTTAAATACTAAGTGGCAGTTATGGAACTGTTCAGCTCCTGAAAATGCATATTTATCGTGTCGCGGAATGGTTTTAGCTGACCAGAATATTAAATTAAACGAGGTCGGCGGCTTTGAAAATTTAAAACGCCAAATCTGGAACACACGCGCTTTAGCAATTATGGATAACGTTTACGCTGGCCGAGCTGTTGCGTTAGTTGAATGGCTTAAACGCGGTGTGAACTCTTTGCCTCAACCAGTGAATACTATTCCGAGAGGCGCATTATTAAGAAGTTTGGAACACGTGAGAGATATCCCTTTCGGTAATCAAACTTTAAATATCAATCCAATTTTACACAGACCCGAACGCCGCAATATTTATTTAGTTGAAGTCCGTAACAAAATGTACAGGCTTTTAGACACGTTAAATATTGCAGGCATGAAATTCACGAACGTATATTAAATTAAATGGAATACTTATATTACGAGATAGAGGCAGTTTTTCAAATCATCGTTCAATACGGAGTGTTAATGCTTGAATGCGCCGGTGTCGTTACGATTATTTACACGACTTTAAAAAGTATCTTGGCATGTTTTAAGCATGATGCACACGTTCGTTTAATTTTAGCCAAAGGCATTGCTCTAGCTCTTGAATTTAAATTAGGCGGCGAGGTCTTACGTACTGTTATCGTCCGCGAATGGAGTGAGCTTATAATTTTAGGAGCTGTAATAATTTTACGAGGGGCTTTGACTTTTTTAATACATTGGGAAATCAAAAACGAAGAAGCTCATTTAGAATAAGTCAAATTATTTTATGAGCAACGCTATAAAATCCAGAATAGCATTAACCTGCTTTGAAGACCTCACACCGGTTTTACACCACGCGGCGAAGTGTTCACAATTATTTAACGCTAAATTATAACCGCCCTCACCTAATTTGCTGCGCGCACGTCTTACGGTCTCTTCAGGTGAATATAATTTGTAATTCGCAATCTGTAAATTTTTAATTGTCTGCCAAATTTTAAAAACAGTACTTGAATTTTTTGTAACAAGATTAAACGAAGGGTGTTCCGGAAAATTGCAAATGTCAAATTTTTCAGCACCGTTTAAAAATTCTTCAAGGCTCGTTTCGCGCACAATGCCGTTAAAATCTTCAGGGCCTGTCGCTCCAGTGTAATGAATAACTTGATTATTTCCAGCATATACTCCAAAGTGTGAATATAATCCTCGATTTACTTTTATTACGTCGCCGGCCTTTACTTGCATTTTTATAAACACCCCATTCTAAAAAATTATTTCGGGGGATTATAGCATTCAAAATTTTTAAACTCTATACAAATTATCATGCTCACGAAAAAATATTCATGCCGCTCGTTACGTCTTTTACATGTTCTAAATGCCAATCGTTATTATTTTCTAACTGCTTGATTTTATTATGAAAAGTTATCCCGATTACGTCTATGCGCCAGAAGCCGTCCCAATCATTATCGTCAATAAATAAGCGCGATGCGTTGATTAACGTTCTTAATTTTCTTGTTCCTATACTTTCTAAAGGCGATTGAATTTTCCCAAGTGTACGCGCTCTAACTTCAACAATTACTAATTCTTTTAAACGCACACCGATTTTATTTTTGCCCGTGTCTATTGCAGCAATATCAATTTCGCCAAACTCATTTTTAATGTTACGGCCAAGAATTAACCAGCCTAACGAAATTAAATATTCAGCCGCCCGCTCTTCCGCAAAATTTCCAACGTCCTGAGCAAATGTCATCTTTTTATTCTTGATTACTTTTTATAGCCGGCCTCTTTGTCAATTTTATAAACCCATGCTAAAACACGCGCTACGACTTCGTATAACTCTGCTGGAATTTCCTCGCCTAACTCAAGTGATATCAAAGCCGAAACTAAAGCAGCATCTTCAACAATCGGGACATCTGCTTCAATAGCTCGTTCAATAATTTTCTTAGCGATAAATCCTTCACCTTTGGCTATTAACTCAGGAGCACGCATTTTTTTACTGTCATATTTAACTGCGGCGGCCTGTTCACGTTTTTTATTATCGGGCATAGTGTTTTAAATTCCTTCGTAATTATTAAATTGTAATATCAAGTCCGCGACCTGATATCAAACTATCGCGTTCATTTTCGATTTGTCGTTGTGAAATTCCTATAAATTGCACTGGTAAAGCTATACCGTCAAGCTCACGCCTTAATTCACGTCTGCGCATTTCAAGAATTTTACAAGTCTCTTGCCTTTCAGCATTGAGCGTTAAATTACAGCCTCGTCCGTCGCTCTCGACTAAACCTCCGACTTGGCCTAAATTATTTCCAGTTATGCCAAAGCCAACTTGCCAATATCTTTGTCCGTCCTCTTCTGCTGAACGTCCAACGTAAACGCGAGCAGTTATGTCTCTCGAACCACTATCAACTAACGGCCAAAACGGTGCAGCTAGTAAAGCCGGATTAACTTCCTGTCTGGGGCTTTTCATCAAAATTGATTGAGCCTGTAAAAATTTCGCAATATCGTCGTTACCTTCTTTCATGCCTTTTAAAATGCTAACAGGGTCTTCACCTTTTGCGGCTTTAGCTTTTAATTCGCGGCGAATTTTATTCCACATCTCCGTCGCTTCAGCTCCATTCATGGCCGCATATTGTGATAATAGGTCAGCATTTTCTAAAGTCATAGGAACATCACGCGCCCATAATTCTATAATTGATGAAAGCATATTCTCTTGTGAGCCTGTTTTACGCCAAGCGTCTTTAATTGCGCTTAAGACTTCATTTGAAATTGGTAATCCCCGCGATAATAAAGCCGTTGCTAATTCTCTATCACGTAAAGCTATTTGCGATAAAAACGATAACTCGCCTGGCGAAAGTCTTAATACTGGCACTCCGTCCGTACCTGAAGCGTCCCAAACAGCACGGAAATTTTCGCCAACGATTAAATTTATTGTCGCGCGCGCCCGTAATTCCTGTGAAGTTCCTTTGACATCAACGCGAACTAAATAACTTCCGTCATCATTTTTAGCTAACACTTGCCCTTCAACGACTGTCCCTGTCCTAACACCTTGACCGCGTAAAATTTGGCTAGCGTCTTGAACATGTGTTACTTGAGTTTGACGTTGAACGCTGCTTTGTGAATTATCAGAATAGCTTTGATTTATTTGGACATTTAAATTACTTATCTCCGGCATTTTTTAAACCGCCTGTGTATTTAAAAATTTTTTACAAAATGAATATCTGTGAAATTTACTAAGTCCATTTTTAAAAATTGCTTCTCTATGTTTTTTAGTTGGATAACCCTTATTTTTAGCAAAATCATATTCAGGATAAAGCGCGTCTAAATTTTTCATATAACGGTCTCTTAACACTTTAGCAATAACTGACGCGGCTGACACTGTTAATAATAATTTATCAGCTCCGATTAACGGCCATTGTTTAATTTTTAAATCTTCAATTCGTTCATTACCGTCAACAATCACGCAAACAATATCATTTTTTAAATCTTGAGCTAGTAATTCGACACTCTTACGCATAGCGATTAACGATGCTTGTAAAATATTTTTGCTCTCTATAACATCAACACTCGATGAAGCAGCACGCCATTTTATTTTTAAATCACATATCGCCTTAAATACTATTTCACGATTTTTAGCCGTCATTAACTTTGAATCGCGCAGTTTTAATTTTTGCAGTTCCTTTTCCTGTTCAGGTGTCAAATAAACTGCGGCGGCCATCACTAAACCTGCTAATGCTCCCCGTCCTGCTTCGTCAGTGCCTACAACTAAACCGCGCTCACGTAATTGTTCAAGCAGCGGTAAAGCTTCGTCGGGGTCATGTCTTGAAGTTAAAATTAAATCACTCACTAACGAAAACTGCCTCATGAAAATTTATAGCCATCTCTTCGCCTGGAACTTCCAGACAAAACAAACCTAGTTTTCCCGTTGAAAAAGCATCAATAAATTTTTTACCTGCCAATTCAAAATTAACGCGCCCCCCTGAAATCAAACAGCCGTATTTTTTACCAATACGTTCGAGCGTTAATTCCGGCAATTCGTCTTGAATATAATCAACGGGTAAAATTTGCGTCATATTTTTAAAAGTCAAAAATTTTATCAAAGCCAACGCCGAATTTTCATAACCGCCAATAACTTCCGTTTTTGCACAGCCTAACCATGACAAAACTAAATGCGCTCCGTTTTCTGCATGAGGGTCTAAAATTCCTGGACTATCGACGATTAACATACCTTCATTTTTAAACCAGCTAACCGAACGTGTAACGCCTGGAATATTTCCGACTGAAGCACTTGATTTATTTATCAACGAATTTAATAAAAGCGATTTCCCAACATTTGGAATGCCTATAACAGCAAGTCTTAATTCGCGGTGTTCTGGTTTAAATTTCATAGCTGCTTTTTTAATTTGGTTAAGACCAATTTTTTTGCGTAAATCAGCGGCGAATGTGAAATTATTTTGACCGAGCCATAATTTTAATTTTTCATTATCGGCTAAATCAGAATGAGACAAAACGCGAATAACCGGTTTTAATTCAGCAAGAGCCTTCATAACCGGAGCTGATGTTGATGCAGGAGCGCGAGCGTCTCTAACTTCAATAATTAAATCTAATTTTGCGGCCAACTCTTTTAATTTCCTAGAGCCTTTAGCCATATGGCCTGGATACCAAACAGAACGCGGCATAATTTTTAAATTTAATCTGTAACGGACGCGCCGATTTTTCGCATTAACTGAGTCATTGGGCGGTCTTCATCTGGAATATGAGCGACTTCAAAAAATCCGTTATCCAAATAAAATTGCACGAGATTTTTAGAACTTTGGCACTCAACTAAAAGCGAACGTCC
>CAJODZ010000037.1 GCA_905233645.1 uncultured Synergistales bacterium
CGGTAAATCCAAACTTTGCAACCGATTACTCCGTACATTGTTACAGCTTCCGCAAATCCGTAATCGATATCAGCTTTAATCGTCGATAACGGCAAACGTCCTTCGTTATACCATTCGGTACGGGCAATTTCAGCACCGCCAAGACGGCCGGCAACTTGTGCTTTGATTCCGTGAACATTGGCTTTTGTCGCTCTAAAAATTGCCTGCTTCATCGCTCTTCTGAATGAAACACGACGCTCTAACGAACTTGCTATACCTTCGGCGACTAATTGAGCTTCAACGTCAGGATTTCTAATCTCATTGACATTGACCATAACTTTTCCGCCGGTGATAGCCTGTAATTCGTTCTTAATAGCCTGAATTTCATTGCCTCCGCGACCAATAACAACTCCGGGCCGGGCGGTGAAAATCGTGAAGCGAACAACAGGGCCGATACGCTCTATATCAATCCTCGAAATTCCTGCGCCTTCCCATTTTTTCATAATATATTTGCGAAGTTTTATATCTTCATGCAACTTCTTCGCGTAACTCTTTCTATCGGCATACCAGCGGGACTGACACTCGGTCGTAACTCCCAAACGATAACCAATAGGGTGAACTTTCTGTCCCATTTAAAAAATCCTCCAAGCTCTAAGCACGTTCGCCAAGCAAAATCGTAACATGCGATGTTCTGTGAACATAAGGATGAGCGCGTCCCATTGAAACGGGTCTAAACCTCTTCATCACTAAACCTTTATCCGCATAAGCCTCATGAACATATAATTTGTCTATATCCATTCCGTAATTATGCTCGGCATTAGCAATCGCACTGTTTAAGACTTTTAAAATAATTCCGGCGGCTTTTTTATCGCTGAATTTTAATATAACCGACGCACGCTCAGCACTTTTTCCGCGAATTAACTCTAAAACCTGACGGACTTTCATCGGCGAAATTCTAGCATTGCGTGTCATAGCCTTAGCTGTTTTAATTTCCGGCATTGATTATTTCCCTTTCTTATCCTGGCCGGCGTGATGTCCAAATTTTCTCGTTGGAGCAAATTCACCAAGCTTATGACCGACCATATTTTCGCTGATATATACAGGCAAATGCATACGTCCATTATGAACAGCTATTGTATGCCCAATCATCTGCGGAACAACCGTCGAACGGCGAGACCATGTCTTAACAACTTTTTTATTGCCAGAGACATTCATAGCCTCAATTCTATCTAATAATCTCTGTTCCACAAATGGCCCTTTCTTAGTTGAACGCATTTATTTATTCAACCTCCTATTTGTCATAACGTCTGCGGACAATCAATCTATCCGAAGGCTTGCGCTTACGTGTTCTATAACCCTTAGCAGGTGTTCCCCAAGGCGAAACAGGGTGTTTATTACTTTTGCTCTTACCTTCACCGCCGCCCATGGGGTGGTCAACTGGGTTCATGACCATACCTCTTACTGAAGGTCTGCGGCCTTTATGTCTCGTCTTGCCGGCTTTGCCAAGTGAAATATTTTCGTAATCCTCATTTCCAACCTGACCAACAACAGCCATGCATTCAAGCAAAATTAAACGTAATTCACCGCTCGGCATTCTAATATATGCGTATTTGCCTTCTTTAGCCATTAACTGAGCCGAAGTTCCAGCAGAACGAACTAATTTAGCTCCGCAGCCTGGCTGCATTTCGATATTATGAATAACCGTACCAACGGGAATATCTTTTAATTTTAAAGCGTTGCCAGGTGTGATATCGCTGTCAGGCCCTGAATGAATGATATCGCCGACGCTTAAACCTTTGGGCAGAATTATATAACGTTTTTCGCCGTCAACATAATTTATCAACGCTATTCTAGCATTTCTATTAGGGTCATATTCAATCGTCGCAACTTTTCCGGGAATACCGATTTTGTCGCGCTTGAAATCTATAATCCTGTATAAACGACGTTCGCCGCCACCGCGATGACGCATAGTAATTCTTCCGGTGTTATTGCGTCCGCCGTGCTTTTTCAAAACAACCGTTAAAGAGCGTTCGGGTTTTTGTGCTGTGATGTCCTCGCGCCCTTGAATTGTCATTTGACGGCGACCAGGTGTGTACGGCTTAAATTGTTTAATTGACATTTAAATTAAATCCTCCACAAAATTAAACCGACGCGCCCTCGAAAAATTCTATGCGCTGGTCAGGCTTTAACGCTACGATTGCTTTTTTCCATGAGCGTGTATAACCTTTTGTCGCACCGCGACGGCGTAATTTTCCTTTTACGTTCATAGTATTAACGCCTGCTACTTTGACATTAAAGACTTCTTCTATTGCCTTGCGAATTTGAATTTTGTTCGCGCTTTTATGAACTTCAAACGTATATTTGTTCATGGCCATAAGCGAACTCGTCTTCTCAGTGATTACAGGCCGGATAATAATATCATGCGATGTTAAATTCATTACGCATAAACCTCCTCGATTTTTTTAATTACTTCGGGAGTAACGACAATATTTTTAGCTTTCAAAATATCATACACATTTATGCTCTCAACGTTAATGCAATTCGCTCCGGGTAAATTTCTAACTGAACGAACAACGTTAGCTCCGTTAGGATTTGTATGATAAATGACTAAAGCTCTCTCAGCTCCAATAGCCGTAAATAAATTTTTCATGCTCTTTGTCGAAGGTTTTTCGATTGCGTCAAGACCTTTAACAACGGCGATTAAATCTTCACGGACTTTATCTGAAAGAACACTCTTTAATGCCAAACGGCGAACTTTTTTATTAACTTTCTGGCTGTAATCTCTCGGGTGCGGGCCATGAGCTACACCACCATGAATCCAAATCGGCGAACGGGTACTACCCTGACGGGCGCGACCTGTGTGTTTTTGTCTCCATGGCTTTTTGCCGCCTCCACTGACGTCACCGCGAGTTTTAACACTGTGAGTACCTTGACGGCAATTCGCTAAATGTGCAACTACTACCCTATGAATTGAGGCCATATGTACAGGAACATCGAAAATATTAGCCGATACTTCCAGTTCTCCTGAACGTTCACCCGAAAAATCATAAACTTTTATAAATGGCATTCGCTGTTATCCTCCTTTACGCTTTCTTATACAGCGCAAGCAGACTGTTACGCGAGCCCGGGACTGCACCTTTTACAAGAATTAAATTATTTTCAACGTCAACGGCCATTACAGTAAGATTTTTAACCGTAACTTTTTCGCTTCCCATGTGTCCGGGCATTCTCTTACCAGGAAATACACGGCCAGGATACGAAATAGCACCGCTTGAACCTCCGTGTCTGTGTTCGACCGATGTACCATGACTGAATTGCTGGCCGCCAAAATGATGACGTTTAATTACGCCCGCGAAACCTTTACCTTTGGAAATTCCCTTAACGTTGATTTTCTCACCGGCTGCGAATAAATCGGCTTTAATCTCCTGTCCGACTTCATAGCCTGAGACATCATCAAGACGAAATTCCTTTAAATTCTTCTTCGGTTCAAGTTTTAATTTCTCGAACATCACTTTTAACGGCTTGGACAGCTTTGAAGCTTTTACAAACCCAAAGCCGAGAAGAACAGCTTTATAACCGTTCTGTTCAGGGGTTCTCACGGCAATAACACTGCAAGGGCCGGCCTCAACAACTGTAACTGCGACAGCCTGGCCTTCAGCGTCATAAATTTGAGTCATGCCGATTTTTTTCCCCAGAATCCCAATAGGCATAATTCCTTAACTCCTCACTAAAATTTTATTTGAATCTCAACGCCGGACGATAAATTTAACTGCATGAGCGCGTCCATCGTCTTCTGCGTAGGGTCAATAATATCAATTAAACGCTTGTGCGTGCGCATTTCAAACTGCTCGCGAGCGTCTTTGTCTTTGTGCGGCGATTTCAATATCGTTATTTTACCAATCTCCGTCGGGAGCGGTATAGGGCCTGATACCTGCGCACCAGTAGTCTTCGCTGTCTCGGCTATCTGAGCAGCTGAGGCATCAAGTACCCTGTGGTCAAACGATTTAAGACGTATTCTGATTTTACGTGCCATTTTAATTACTCGATAATCTGAGTTACAACTCCAGCTCCGACAGTATGACCGCCCTCACGAACAGCAAAGCGTAATCCTTCTTCCATAGCAATCGGAACGATTAACTCAACTTCAAACGTAGCGTTATCGCCAGGCATTACCATTTCGACACCCTCTGGAAGCTTAATATTACCAGTAACGTCTGTCGTTCTGAAATAGAACTGAGGCTTATAACCAGCAAAGAACGGAGTATGACGGCCGCCCTCTTCCTTCTTTAAGACGTAAACTTCGCCCTTAAATTTCGTATGAGGAGTAACTGTACCGGGCTTTGCTAAAACCTGTCCGCGCTGGACTTCATCTTTGTCAATACCACGAAGTAAGACACCAACGTTATCGCCAGCCTCTGCGTCGTCAAGGATTTTGCGGAACATCTCGAGGGATGTAGCGACGGTTTTACGAGTATCTCTGCTCATTCCGACGATTTCGACTTCTTCACCGGCTTTGATTACACCGCGCTCAACACGTCCAGTAACAACTGTTCCACGTCCTGTAATTGTGAAAACGTCTTCGATAGGCATTAAGAACGGTTTATCTTTTTCACGAACAGGCTCAGGAATATAACTGTCGCAAGCGTCCATTAAATCCCAAATGGGTTTGCAAATCGGGTCTTCACGAGTTCCATTACCTTTTTCAAGAACTTCAAGTGCTGAACCGCGAATAATAGGAATATCATCGCCAGGGAACTCGTATTTATTTAAAAGTTCGCGAACTTCCATTTCGACTAAGTCTAATAATTCGGGGTCATCAACCTGGTCTGTCTTGTTCATGAAAACGACTAACGCAGGAACGTTGACCTGACGAGCTAATAATACGTGTTCACGTGTCTGAGGCATCGGGCCATCAGCTGCGCTAACAACCAAAATAGCACCGTCCATCTGAGCAGCACCCGTAATCATGTTTTTAATATAGTCGGCGTGGCCAGGGCAGTCGATATGTGCATAATGTCTCTTGTCCGTCTGATACTCAACGTGAGCAATGTTAATCGTAATTCCGCGTTCACGCTCTTCAGGGGCTTTATCAATCATGTCATAAGCCGTGAACTCAGCATAATTATTTGTGGCAAGACATTTTGTGATAGCGGCTGTTAATGTCGTTTTGCCGTGGTCGATATGTCCAATCGTACCAATGTTTAAATGGGTTTTGTTACGCTCAAATTTCTCTTTTGCCATAACTCTTTTTAAATCTCCTTTGTTAATAAAAACTTCTTAATTAAATTTTACCTTGCAAAATCTTTTCGCTGACTTCGACAGGTGTTTGCTCGTAATGGTCAAACTGCATTGAATAATTCGCGCGTCCTGATGTACGGCTTCTCAAATCAGTTGCATAACCGAACATGCCGACAAGAGGAACAAAAGCTTTAACTATTCTAGCATTAGCCCTTACGTCCATTCCGTCAATTCTACCGCGACGTGATGACAAATCGCCAATTACATCGCCTAAATATTCTTCAGGTGTAACGACTTCAACCGACATCACGGGTTCCATTAAAACGGGGTCAGCTTTTTTCATAGCTTCTTTAAATCCCATTGACGCAGCTATTTTAAAGGCCATTTCGGAACTGTCAACCTCATGATAACTTCCGTCAACTAATGCAACCTTAACGCCGATTACCGGATAACCTCCGAGAACGCCTGATTGTACAGCTTCTTCAAGTCCTTTTTCAACTGACGAAATAAATTCTTTTGGAATTACGCCGCCGACGATTTTGTCTTCAAACTCGAATTTATTGCCCTCGATAGGCTCAATCTCAAAGACAACGTGCCCATATTGACCGCGACCGCCTGATTGCCTGATATATTTGCCTTCAGCGCGTGCAGGTTTCCTAATGGCTTCACGATAAGCAACCTGAGGATTACCGACACGAACATCAACACCAAATTCGCGCTTTAAACGGTCAACGATAATTTCAAGATGTAATTCGCCCATACCTGAAATAACAGTCTGTCCGCTCTCATCGTCGTTATGAACTTTAAATGTCGGGTCTTCGTCCGATAAAGCGTTCAAGCCCTTTGATAATTTTACCTTATCTTGCTGCGTAGCCGGTTCAACAGCCAACGAGATAACAGGTTCAGGAAATTCGAGGCTCTCTAAAACGATTTGATTAGCTTCATCGCAAAGAGTATCACCGGTACGAGTAGCTTTTAAACTCGGCACTGCGACAATCATTCCGGCTTCCATTGCGTCGATATCTTCACGTTTATTAGAGTGCATACGCATAATACGGCCAATTCTTTCGCGCTGACCTGAAGTCGGATTATAGAGAGTTGTACCTTTTTCAAGTTTGCCAGAATAGACGCGCAAGAAAAATAATTTACCTAAGAACGGGTCAACAGCAATTTTAAACGCTAAAGCCGTGAAAGGCTCATCGGGACTGCTATGACGTTCTACAACTGTCTCATTGTCAGCCGGCGAAATTCCAGTTACAGGCGGCAAATCAACAGGGCTTGGCAAATATTCAACGACTGCGTCTAATAAAGGCTCAACGCACTTATTCTTAAAAGCTGAACCGCATAAAACCGGAACGGCCTTTAATTTAATTGTCGCTTCGCGTAATGTCTTTCTGATTAACTCCGAGCTGACAGGCTTCCCCTCAAGGTATAAAGTCATAATATCATCGCTGAAATCGGATAACGCTTCAATTATGTCATCACGACCTTTTTGAGCCGGTAATGCTAATTCAGCAGGTATCGCACCTTCAGACGGTTTTTGACCTAATACGCCTGAAAAATAGAACGCCTTTTGCTCGATTAAATCAACTACGCCCGAGAAGTCATCTTCAGCACCAATCGGAATTTGTAACGGTATCGCATTCGCGCCTAATCTTTCACGCATGGCCGCAACAACTGAATTAAAATCCGCACCAATTCTGTCCATTTTATTTACAAATGCAATTCTCGGTACGTGATATTTATCAGCCTGTCTCCAAACCGTTTCGGACTGAGGCTCAACTCCGCCAACCGCGCAGAACACAGCAACAGCACCGTCAAGAACACGCATTGAACGCTCAACCTCGACCGTAAAGTCCACGTGTCCGGGCGTATCAATTAAATTGATAGTGTAACCTTTCCACGCGCAAGTTGTAGCAGCAGAAGTAATAGTAATTCCGCGCTCGCGTTCCTGTTCCATCCAGTCCATTGTGGCAGTGCCTTCATGAACTTCTCCAACTTTATAGTTGCTCCCAGTGTAATATAAAATTCTTTCGCTAGTCGTCGTTTTACCAGCGTCAATGTGAGCAGCTATTCCGATATTTCTTAATTTAACTATTTCCAAAAATACACACCCGCAAAATTAAAATTTACCAGCGATAATGCGCAAAAGCTCTGTTAGCTTCAGCCATTTTATGAGTATCTTCACGACGTTTAATTGAAGCACCCTCGTTTTTGTAGGCATCCATTAACTCACGCATTAAACGCTCTTTCATGGGCATTCCTTTTTTAGATCTTGCGTATGTAACAATCCATCTGATTGAAAGCTGAACTCCGCGCTCCGGTGTAACTTCGACTGGAACTTGATACGTTGCACCACCAACACGACGCGGTCTTACTTCGATTAGAGGCGTTACGTTCTGCATGGCTTTCTCAAAAACTTCAAAAGGCTCAACACCCAATTTTTCGGCGGCATCATCTAAAGCTCCGTAGAAAATCCGCTCCGCTAAACTTCTTTTGCCGCCCTTCATCAAGCTGCTAATAAATCTCGAAGCAGCCGGATTACCAAATCTGATATCAGGTTCGGGCGCGCGTTTTTTAATATGACCTTTTCTAGGCATTTGTTTATAAAATTCCTCCTAGTAAGCTTTTAATTAGCTTTTGGTTTTCTCGCACCATATTTTGAACGGCTGCGTTTACGGTTTTCGACACCGCCGCAATCTAACGTTCCTCTGATAATATGATAACGAACACCGGGCAAATCTTTAACACGACCGCCGCGAACTAATACGACCGAATGTTCTTGCAAGTTATGTCCGATTCCGGGAATATATGACGTAACTTCAATCCCATTTGTTAATCTAACACGGGCAACCTTTCTTAAAGCCGAGTTGGGCTTCTTCGGTGTAATCGTATAAACTCTCGTACAAACACCGCGACGCGCCGGATTACCCTGTAATGCTGGAGAATTGCTCTTTGACTTCTTCTCCTCGCGTCCTAATCTTACTAACTGGTTAATTGTTGGCACAGAGTCCCCTGCTGCACATTACAACAGGAGTACGCCTCCCTTCACAAAAAATTCATGCCCTAAAAATACAAAATAAGGCATCTATAAAAAGTGCTTAGGTATATTAGCAAAAAATGTTGACGGGCGCAATAATTTTAAGCTGTTATGAATTTTTAATACGTGTTGCAATCTCTTCAAGCTTGCTCAAAATTTGTTGCATGTCTAATTCATTTTTATAAACGCCTTCTTGATTATGTGCAAAAATTCCCACACTAGGAAATTTCATATAATCGCCGTATTGTTCTCTCAAAACTTTATCGTAATTATTGGGTACGGGAAGTTCATAATTTTCAAATGGCAATGTTCTAAGTGGCAAAATATCTTTCCAGTCATATAAATAAAAAACAGGATGTGCTGCATCAATTTGATTGGGGAATTCTGGCACAGAGCACGCTATATCATATCCACCCACCCCCGTATATTTGAGCATAGAATTTTTCACCTCTAACAATTCGGCTGATGTTTTCTTGTCAAAATTTGCACGATAATATTCGCGATATTTAGCAAGTTTACGCCTTAATTCATCTTCATTATCTGTCCTAAGTGTATCAACGGGGAATATGTCCACACAAAGCTGACTTTTAGCATATTTGTAACAAAATTTAGTAAATCCTATATGCTCCATACTGAATAATGAAAAATCTTCCCCAAGTTTTAACTCTTTTACGATTTCTGGAAACATGTTTTTAAATTTATTGTATTCTTCACGACTCATACATGTGTCAATATCATCGTCCCACGGAATAAAACCTTTGTGTCTTACAGCTCCAATTAACGTACCAGCAACTAGCCAAAATGTAAAATTATATTTTTTGCAAATTTCGCTAAATACATTTAATAGAGCTGCGTCGCATAACTGTAACTCACGTAAAGCACCTTTAGCCGGCGGGAATTTCGTTATGTCAATGCCATTATTTACGATGTATTTTAACGCCTTAATATCG
>CAJODZ010000038.1 GCA_905233645.1 uncultured Synergistales bacterium
GCGTCGACCATTCGGAGGAGAATCTGTAAGACACTCGCAAGGGTGCAAGGTTCGTTGATACCAGAATCCCCCGACTTTAGTCGTGGGGAGTACGTCAAGTTTTCAAGTTTCCATTACGCTGTCCATACCACTTGAAGAGATAGCGAAAATTTTTGAATTTGATGTGGATAATTTAAAAGTCTTGTTTGAGAGTGTAGGGAGCGTGTAGAAATTGCGGATGTTACTCCAGAAAAAGGTATAAATTATAGAATTTATTTAAATGGGCGCGATTTAGTCGCTATTGCTGAAGGTGAATTACCCAATCTTGAAAGTATGACGAGTGAGGTACAATGCGCGGAAATTGCCGGAACTATCGACAGCCCTGTACTTGGTCTTTTAGCTATTTAACATTTTGTTGAGGAACTCATAAACTCATACGGCGCGTTTGTTACATACTTATGCACGTATTGTTCCTAAAACGGCAATTTAACAGTTAGCGTTAACATGGACACTCAAACAGAATTTGGAGTTTTGTACAGGAAAATAACGTTAGAAAGCTATAGCTGGGAAAATTCCCGCTGAAGAGATTAGAGCTTTGCTAGCCCGTGACTTTAATAATAAGGACTTTTACGTAGTTCATGGTATCCAACAAAAAAGCAAAAATTGAGGCGGCTATTATACTTTCTGATTGGGTTAAAGCAGGTGAAAAAAGATGTTTGCCGTGCAGAAAATTTCAAATTGATGAAGTTGAAATGAGGTCACCCGTCAATTGCAAATATAAAATGCGTTAGCATTTATACGTCAAAAACAATCGTGCAGACGTTAACAAATCGCGCATGGAAAGATATAAGCTTGAAAGATATTGCAAGCGATATAACGAATTTACACAGCTTTGATGTGCTTTTTGATGCGAAAGACAAATCCAATATTTGAACGCCGAGAGTAAAAAAATAAGCTATTTTAATTTTTTAATAAGTTATGTGAGGCAGCAGCTGGACTAAATCTGAAAGTGTCTGATAACAAAATTATTGTTTATAACGAAAAAAATACAAAAAAATCAGCGGGAAACACTATTAGTCTTGACGATACTGATTTAATTTCTTGGAAATTTTCCAGCAAGACAAAAGGTACATATAAAAAAGCATGAACACGTTACTACAATGCTAAAAAGTGAAGTTTCAGACGCAGCGCCATAATAAAAAATGAACTCTTTAATATTCGCGAGGTGGGCGAAGATGTTAGCGATTATATTGACCCCAATGAACTAGATTTAAAGAGAATGTAGAGGTGTATCGAAAATTAGCGGGCGTGTTTTAAAAAATAACGAACGGTGTGAAGATTACAAAGCAGCGAAAAATTTACACAAAAACCGTTTATATAAAGCCAACAAAGACGAAGTAAGCGGTTCATTGCAACTCGTGAGAAATATAAATTGTTCAGCTGGCATGACGTTAAATATTTCTGGTTTTGATACTGTACAATAAATTATCTAATTAAAAATTAGACATCAAGTAAAAATAAAGTTTAGCAACAGATTATTAAATAATCTGCTAGTTGGAGTAAAAACGCAAGAGGTTTTATGTGGCAAAGGCGGGGTATTATCCAGCTGAACAAAGCTACACTCGAACACATTCTCAATGCTGAAATGGACTTTCACTGGGAAGATCCTAATTTGGGACGTATGGCAGGGAACAGCAGAAACGGACGCGGTAAGAAGAAAGTATCTGGCAACTTCGATGAGATTGAGCTCCAAACGTCACGGGACAGGCAAAGCACGTTCAAGCACAAGTTATCCCTCAATGCTCCATAAAGCTAGGTATGATGACAATGCTATTTTCTCTTTGTACGCAAAAGGAATGACAGTCAGGGATATTCAGGTTACCCTGCTTGAACGCTACCATATAGAGATTCCAAATTCACTTTACTTATTTCAAAGGTAACTGAAGCAGTAAACGAGGAAATAGAACAATGGCGCGACCGACTCATGGAAGCTGTTTATCACGTGTTTGGGCTTGACGGTATCGTTGTAAAAGTCCACCGAGATCATCAAGGAATACGCAAGATCATATATCTAGCACTTGCTGTAAATATAGGCGGCTACAAGGATCTAGTGGGCATATGGATAGCTGAAAATGAAGGAACGAAATTCTAGGCTCAGATCCTAACGGAATTAAGTAATCGCAGAATAAAAGATGTACTCGTTTTCTGTATTGATGGGCTGACTGAATTTTTAAATGATATTTGATGATTATATCATAAAGCGGATATTCAACTGTGCATAGTATATATGATAAGAAGCAGTCTGAAATATGCCCTATGGAAAGATCGCAAGTCTGTAGCTCGAAACCTGAAATAGACTTAGCAAGCTGGAATATTAAAGGGAGCAAAGGCAGGTTTAATGCGCTTCAAATAGAAATGGAACGAGCGGTACAGTGCAATAAGCGAGCTGTGGCTTCGGAACTGGGAAAATGTGATAACGATTTTTAGTTACCCCGCAGAGATAGGGTTAAAATCTACACAACTAATGCGATAGAGTAGTTTAATGGAGTAATACGAAGCCGTATCAAAACGAAACAGATGCTTGGCAGTGATAAGAGTGCACTCAAGAAGCGGTTACGAATGCGTCAAAGAAATAGAAAATGTCGACATCTAATTGGGTGAAGGTGTTAAATCATTTCTACATTAGATACGGGGAAAGTTTTCCTAAAGTGGCGTAAAAAATAAAACCTACACAGTTTACTTGACAGACCCATCGGCAGAAGAATTAATCAAACGCAAATCGCCGGACGCTGTTTCAATAGTTGTTCTGACAAGTCAGTTATGAAAATGCAAAAATAGCATTAAATACCGGTATGCATGTTCTTATCGAAAAAACTGTTACTTTAAGACCAAGAAAAGCCAGCGAATTATTAAAACTTGCTTATGAAAAAATATCGTTTTACAAATCGGCCACGTTGAAAGATTTAACAGCGCATTTTATTATGTACCTCCATTTTTGAACACTCACCGTAGAAAATTTTCAAGCTGATTTTTTTCCACGGTTCTTTCTACGGTTGTGTTTGCGCTTTAATGATTTTTTATGGCAATTTTTGAGAATTTCACAAAACGTAAAACACCGTGTAAATAATTGTGTGAACCGGATTTTTGATACTTTCTAAATACTTGTGAGAATTAGTGAAAATAATTGGATTTTTTATAAATGGTGGACTGTGAGGGACTCGAACCCACGACCCGCTGATTAAGAGTCAGCTGCTCTACCAACTGAGCTAACAGTCCGATTTTTTTAAAGTGGGGTGAGTGAAGGGACTTGAACCCTCAACCGCCGGAACCACAATCCGAAGCTCTGACCAATTGCGCTACACTCACCATAACTTAATGGCGCGCCCGGCAGGATTCGAACCCGCGACCCACGGCTTAGAAGGCCGTTGCTCTATCCAACTGAGCTACGAGCTTCTCGTATTAGCTGGAGCGGAAAACGGGACTCGAACCCGCGACCTACGGCTTGGAAGGCCATCGCTCTACCAACTGAGCTATTTCCGCACTTCATATTACTCGAGACAACCTGCATTTATCATGGTCGGGGCGAAAGGATTCGAACCTTCGACCCCCTGCTCCCAAAGCAGGTGCGCTAACCAGACTGCGCTACGCCCCGCATTCGCTTAACACAAGTGTGAATTATATTAAAAATTGTGTAATTGTCAAATTCTTTTAAATTTAAGAACAATAGCCGCGCGTAAATAATTTAAAAAGTTTTGAGCGTAAAATCTCTAGCACCGTACAAACAACATATACAAGAATAATTACACCGATTGAATATATTACTAAATACGGACTGTCTTGATATGAGGCGTTTTTGAAAAACGTAATCCATAAAAATTTTCGCACAAACGGATTATCATGAATTAAATAAACACCAAACGTCGCGGCAGCAATTAAATTTATCAACGGCGAATAGTTCATTTTGATTTTTAGATTTTTGAAACCTATGAATAAACTTAAAACGATAAATAAGATTGTTGGTCTGTTCATGCCATAAAAATAAGTTGGATTTTTGGCGACCCTTGCAATATATAACCCTAAAAAGTCGAAGATTACTACGCTTAAAAAATTTAGTGCTATTCCTAAAATTCCGAGCCAGATAAAATTTTTGCTCCCGAAATCGTCAGCGTATAACCTGATATAACCGGCTATGAAATATAAAAATACAAACATTCCAAGACTACTTATAAAATTTGCTCCTTTAAATGTTGGTATCACTGAAAATAACACGCCCATAATTAAGAGCATTTGAGTATAGTTTTTCCGGTCGAGATTTTTAATGAGTGTGTTCAAATACGGGTGCAATAAATACATTGAGAACCAACACGATGCAAACCACAAATTACGAAAAAATAACGGCATAAAAGATTTTAAAGCGTCTCTGATTTTAAATGGCTCAAGTCCTGAAAAGATGAATATTGCGAAAATTGTAACTGAATAAAAGAAAACGCGCGACCAAATATTTAAAATTTTTTTGAGCTTTAATCCATCTGATTGGACTAAAAAATATCCCGATATTAAAACAAAAATGCTGTTGCCTAAACTGCCGCCCATTATTATAAATTGCGTCCATAATCTGTTAATCGTTATTGCGTCTTTTGGAAAATCAAATTTACCGTGTCCCGAAAAATGGTGAGCTATAATCCCAATCATCGCCAAAATTCTTAATAGTTCAAGTTCTGAGCGTCGTCCTGTTCTTGTGTTTGTGTTTGTGTTTGTGTTGGCTGTTGGCTGTTGGCTGTTGGCTGTTGGCTGTTGGCTGTTGGCTGTTGGCTGTTGGCTGTTGGCTGTTATATGATTTTTTAATTTAATTAAAAGAATTTGAAAACTTCATAAATTATAACAAAAAACCTCCCAACTAAATTTTGCAGGAGGCTTCTTAAAAAAGATTTTAAGCTATATTTTTAGTCCTTAGTCGAATATTTCTGAGATTGACGTTTCAGAATGGATACGCTTTATCGCTTCAGCAAATAACGGCGCAAATGATATCTGTTCAATTTGAGGCAAACGCTTCTCCTCTGAAAGAGGTATCGTGTCAGAAAATATTAAATGTTCTATAGGCGCAGCCTTTATCCTGTCAATCGCAGGGCCAGACAATACAGCATGAGTTGCACAAGCATACACACTCTTACAGCCGCGCTCTTTTAAACCTTCGGCAGCATGACAAATCGTTCCGGCTGTGTCAATAATATCGTCTACTAAAATCGCTGTACGCCCTTTTATATCGCCAATGATGTCCATTACTTCAGAAACGTTCTGTTTGTCATGTGAACGCCTCTTGTCAACAATGGCAATATCCGTATTTAATCTCACTGCAAATTTTCTAGCACGGGCAACACCACCAACATCAGGCGAAACTACTACAACTGACCCGTTAGCTAATTTGTCGGCTAATAAATTTTTCATGTATGAGGCTAATAAATTCATTCCTGTTAAATGGTCTACCGGAATGTCAAAAAATCCCTGTATCTGGCCGGCGTGTAAATCTGCTGTTACAACACGGTCAATACGTCCGCCATGAGCGATTATGTTTGCCACGAGCTTGGCTGTAATTGGTTCACGCGGACGGGCTTTTCTATCTTGACGAGCATATCCGAAATACGGGATTACAGCATTTACATAATGAGCTGAAGCGCGTTTGAATGCGTCGGCCATGATTAAAAGCTGCATTAAATTCTCATTGGCCGGATTGCAAGTCGGTTGAATTATAAAAACATCCGCTCCCCTAACACTAACATTAGGCGAAAAACCAATCTCACCGTCTGAAAATCTGTAATGCGTCGCCGGTGATAATTCAATCCCTAACTCCTGAGCTACCTTCTTCGCAAATTCTGGGTTTGCTGTACCAGAAAATATTTTAATTCCGTTGCCTCTTGCCAAAATATTTTATTCCCCTTTGTTATTAGTCTTTGCGTTTTTAAGTTTAGTCCAGCCAGCTATATTCACTTGTCTGGAACGAGCAACACCTAACGCATTTTCAGGTATCGTCTTAGTTATAACTGAACCGGCAGCCGTAGCTGAATTATTTTCAACTTCAACAGGCGCAACAAACATCGTGTCTGAACCAATAAAGCAATTATCGCCTATCACAGTTTTATTCTTGTGCGAACCGTCATAATTACAAGTTATCGAGCCAGCCCCTATATTAACATCATGACCTAAAATAGCGTCGCCCATATATGATAAATGCGGAACTTTGGAATTTTGGCCAATGTTTGAATTTTTAAGTTCTACAAATTTTCCGGCAAACGCATTCTCATTTAAACACGACCCCTCGCGAATATACACGAACGGCCCCGCTTTTGAATTTGCTTTTAATTCGCTGTTCTCGATAATTGCATAAGCAACGATGTTCACATGCTCGCCAATAATCGCATTATTTAACACGCTGCCTGTTCCGATTAAGGAATTTGCCCCGATTTTAGAATTGCCCCAAATATGAACATTAGGCATTATCGCAACGTCTCCGCCAATTTCAACGTCTGCTCCGATAAAAACGCTCGATAAATCCATAATGTGTACGCCGTTCTCTAAATGCTTGTTAATAATTCTCATGCGCATCTCGTTATTGGCCTCGTAAAGCTCATGTAAATTATTTACTCCCTGCATTTCGATTTCAGGCATAATAAAAGCGTTGACAGTCATCTTTTTGGCATTCATCAACGCTAATACATCTGTTAAATAATATTCTTCCTGCGAATTTCTATTTGATAAACCGCCTAAAACATTCTGTAAGCTAGCAACTTTAAATGCATAACAACCGGCGTTCACTTCGTTAATATTTTTTTGTTCGGGCGATGCATCTTTAAATTCAACGATACGAATACCAGCACCCTCCCTTATAACCCGTCCGTATGCTTTGGGATTTTGAGTGATAAAGCTCGTTATAAAGCAGTCATAATTTTTTGAGGCAGCTATAAAATTACTAAGGCTTATGTTACGCATTAAAGGCAAGTCGCCATTAAGAACGATTAAATTTTCAAAATCGCGCCACCAACTTTGAGCCGTCATAACCGCATGTCCCGTACCTTTTTGCTCACGCTGCCAAAGAATTTTTACGCCAGGAAAATTATTTTTAATATGCTCTTCAACAAGCTCACCGCCAAAACCAACAAGCACAGCTACTCTTTCGGGCGTATCAACACAGCTTAAAGCGTTTTTTACAATATAATCAATTAACGGCCTGTCTAAAATATTATGCAATACCTTCGGATATGCGCTCTTCATTCTAGTACCCTTACCTGCTGCCATAATTAGAATACCTGAACCGTTCACGCCGCATCACCTCTTTTTATAAAAATGGAATAACGTATTTGAAATGATTTCGGATTTAAATTTTGATGGCTGGGGTGGCTGGATTCGAACCAACGAATGACGGATCCAAATTCCGTTGCCTTGCCAGCTTGGCTACACCCCAACACAAAGCGGCTGATATTATCGCTGTAAATTGCTTTAACGTCAAGCCTCAAAATTTACTGAATTAAAATTTTTTAAAAATTTATGCTAAAAACTCATGATTATTATTGGGTAAATTATCAATTCGGATATCCGGCAAATCTTTATTAAGCTCGACGGTCTTTTTATTCTTTTCAGCGTCATATTTATTTATAATCTCGTCAAGCTCTTCACCGCTAATAATTTCACGTTCAAGCAAAATCTTCGTTATGCTGTCCATTAAGTCGCGGCGTGAATTTAAAATCTCTTTGGCTTTCTCGTAACACGAATTTATAATCGCCTTTATCTCCTGGTCAATCGCAAAAGCTATCTCCTCGCTGTAATTTCTATCTTCAGAAATATCACGACCCAAAAATATCTCTTCGCGTTTGTTGCCTAATTTAACAAGTCCGATTTTTTCGCTCATGCCTAATTGAGTAACCATTTGCCGCGCGATTTGTGTAGCACGTTCTAAATCGTTAGCCGCTCCGCTCGTAATATCGTCAAAAATTATCTCTTCAGCAACCCGGCCGCTCAATAAAATTGAAATACGGTTTAATAATTCAGAACGCGACATTAAAAATCTATCTTCTTCCGGAACTTGCAACGTATAACCTAATGCCCCGTGTCCTCTTGGAATAATCGAAATTTTATGAACAGGGTCGCTGCCGGGCAAAACTTTAGCAACAACAGCATGGCCAGTTTCGTGATAAGCAATAATTTTTTTCTCACGGTCATTTATTAAACGGCTCTTACGTTCCGGCCCCGCTAAAACTCTCTCAATGCCTTCTTCTAGTTCGTCCATTCCGATTTTATCTTTATCATGGCGTGCAGCAAGTAAAGCAGCTTCGTTAATTAAATTTTCAATATCAGCTCCGACAAGTCCGGGTGTCCTGCGTGCTAAAATTCCTGCTTCAACATCAGGCGCAAACTTCTTCTCACGCATATGAACTTTAAAAATCTCTTCACGCCCTTTTAAATCCGGACGGTCAACTGTAATATGCCTGTCAAATCTTCCTGGACGCAATAAAGCCGGGTCTAAAATGTCAGGTCTATTCGTCGCGGCTATTAAAATCGTTCCGTTAGTGTCATCAAAACCGTCAAGCTCGACAAGCAACTGATTTAAAGTTTGTTCGCGCTCATCATGGCCACCGCCTAAACCAGCTCCGCGATGTCTGCCAACTGCGTCAATCTCATCTATAAAGATTATGCACGGCTGAAATTTTTTAGACTGGGCAAATAAATCACGAACACGAGCCGCACCAACTCCAACTAACATTTCAACAAAATCAGAACCGCTCACGCTGAAAAACGGTACATCAGCTTCACCGGCAACAGCACGCGCTAATAAAGTTTTACCCGTTCCAGGAGAACCAAGCATTAAAATCCCTTTCGGAACGCGAGCACCAAGCTTTTTAAATTTTTCAGGCGACTTTAAAAACATTATGACTTCTTGCAATTCTTCTTTTGCTTCATCACAGCCCGCAACATCTTTAAACGTAACTTTTGGCCGATTGTCTAAAAATAATTTTGCTTTGCTCCGGCCAAATGCATTTAAACGACCGCCGCCGCCCTGCATATTGTTCATGAAATAAAACCATGCTCCAACAAGTAATAATGTCGGAAATAATGACGTTAATAAATTTACCCACCATACATTTTTTTGAGGGGCTTCAACTGTGACAGTAACACCCATAGCCGTAGCTTTGTCTATTACTTTTGAAATATCAAGCCCGTATGTTAAAAAGCGTTGACCATTCTGTAATTCGTATTGCAAAGTTGCGGAAGTCGATTCTCCCGGAACAGTGTTATTACGAATTTGAAGAATTTTTATATTTCCAGCGTCAAGCTCTTTTAAAAAACGGCTGTAACTTATTTCGTCATATTGCTTTTGAACTTCTTCGGGCGTTAAAAACATGTTCACTAAGCTTACAACAAGCAATACAAGCACAAGATACAGCCCTAAATTTTTTACAACACGACCCAAAATTTTTAACCTCCGATAAATTTTATAATGGCATTATAACAAAGGACTTTTCTAAAAAAAGCAGTACTCAAAACGATTTTTAAACACATGCATAAAAAACAGCAGCCCGTACTTAAAATACAAAGCCACTGTTTGAATGTATATTTTAACTGCTTGCTTGTGAGTTAAAAATTTAAATTTTAATTTAAAAATCTTTAAGTTTGTCGGCCTTCTTTAAAAGCTGTTTTGCCGGAGTGTAATTCGGGTTAATTTCTATGGCTCTTTTACACCAACCGCTAGCACGTCCGTACTTGGCCATATCAAAAGAACGTTTGCCAGCATAATAAGCCGCTAAATAATCCGTTGGGTTGTTGTTGTATAAATTTTCGTAACGTTCAAGAGCCTCTTCATTGCTTTTCATGATAGCAATCTCGTTGTGCAAATAAATAAGCTCGTTCTTCTTGTCCTGGCCAATAGGATATTTGCTAATTACATCTTCCGGCTTAACTGAACGGTTCTCGTATTTGATTTTCTCAGTCTTAGTAATCGTGTCCGTCGGAGAAGGGATAGGCTCAATATTGACCATAGTAGGGACATCGTTAATTACCATTTGATTTTCGTAATTTGTGGAGCTATCGACAGCAAAAACCGGCGCAGCTAAAACCAACGCGAACAAAAACGCAAACACAAAATTTTTAAACAAGCTCTTTCTCATTTTCAACACTCCCCTAGAAATTTTGCTAACGTAATATGCCGACCGCATAAGCATAACCCTTACTCTGAGGCGTGTTGGGCGTAACGTTTACAAAAACTTTTTGATAAGCCTCGCTTGAGTTATCGTAATAAATGCTTAAAAGGTCGTTGCCTAAAAAATCGTAATAGCACATAAAACTTGTTGCAAATTGAGTACCGTCGCCCGTGTATTCATAGCCGTATTCTGTGAAATATAACATTTTGGCTTTATCAGGGGCGAGACCATAATATGACACGAGCTGATTTATAGTTTCCTGTTTAATGCTGGGGTTCGTAAAATATTTTCTAACCGTAGCATAAGGAACACCGTAATTTACGCCGTAGTCAGTAAGATACCATGTCATATTATTTGCGTCCTTGCCAAGATTACGCGATTGAGGGCCTGCTGAATCAACTGCGTATGCTGACGAAGAGACGGCTAAAACGAACAATAAAGTTAATAATGCAAATCTTTTCATGGAATTTCAAATTAACCTCCCTGTTGTAAAGGATATTTTGTGTTATTCTAGCACTCATGTATTCTAACACACATGTATTTTCGGAGGTATTACCTTTTAACATGAATGACGCTTTAGAATTTAATTATGAACAGTGGCTCGAATTATTTTCAAAATGGAATGAGCCAAAATTTAGAACCGATCAGGTTTGTCAATGGATTTACACACGAAAAATTTTTAATTATCACGATATGAGTAATTTATCAAAAAGCCTGCGTGAAAAAATGAGCATAAATATTTTAATAACACTGCCAATCTTAATTAAACAATCGAAATCAAAAGACGGCACGATTAAATTTTTATGGCAGCTTAAAGATAATTGCAAAGTTGAAAGCGTCTTATTAAATCACGGAAGTTATAAAACAGCCTGTATATCAACTCAAGTCGGGTGCGCAATGGGGTGTGTCTTTTGTGCGACGGGAGCAATGGGCTTTACACGAAATTTAACTCAGGGCGAAATTCTCGGACAATTTTTGATGATGGAAAAATTAAACAAGGCCGATATAAATAATATTGTTTTTATGGGAATGGGTGAGCCGTTTTTAAATCAAGATAATTTGTTCGCGGCAATTAGAATTTTAAATAATCCTAAAATGCGAAATTTGGGAGCGCGTCATATTACGATTTCGACTTCAGGAATTGTGCCGGGCATCGAAAAATTAAGCGAGTTTGAAATTCCCGTAAGATTATCTGTTTCGTTACATGCGCCAAACGATGAGATACGCTCGAAAATTATGCCGACCGTTAATAAGAATTATCCGTTGCAAAAATTGATAGACGCTTTGAAAATTTATAAAGCTAAAACCGGCGAACGAATTACTTTTGAATATGCAATGATTGACGGCGTTAATGATAAAATCGAACATGCTTATGAATTAGCAGCGTTATTAGACGGGATACAGCCTTATATAAATTTAATTCCGTTGAATAATAATAATAATTTAAATTTAAGACGTTCAAAAGAGCTTAATATAAAAGAATTTGGCCGGACGCTTAAAAGTCTAAATATCGAACACGAAATCAGAAAGGAGCGCGGGAGCGATATCGAAGCAGCATGTGGACAGCTCGCCGCAAAAAAATAATCATGAATATTACTCAAAAAATTTACGCAATAGGAATTAACCCTGAAGAACTTAATTTAAATAATGTCGAAGTAGTGCCGGATTTAAATTCAGATTTAAGCGGTGCAGAAATATTATTCGTATTTTCGGAACAAAATTTTAATCTTAACGACACAATCAAAGCCGCTCTAAAAGCAAAAGAAGCAGGAATTTTAACGATAGGCATAGCTCCGCGCGGAATACCTTTAAATTTTCGCAAAGCCGTCGACGCGTTTATATTAACAGACGATTTAAAAAGCACTGTTGAATTTGCGCGTGCGATATCGAGTTTATTGACTTCGGACGGTTTTGTAAATTTAGATTTGGAAGATTTAAAAGCATTTTTGTCCGGAGCTGGAAAAATCAAGGCAGCATACAGTTCAGCAAGCACACCCGACCGCGTTGAACGTGTTACAGATGAAGTTTTAAGCAAACTGGATATTTCAGAGGCCAAGAAAATTCTATTAAGCGTCACCAGCGGAACGAATATAACTTTACAGGAGATGTATCAAGCAACCCAAAAAATCGAAAATGCTTCAAATAATTCAGATGATGTGTTGTTAATTTGGGGACATGTTATCGACGAAAAAGCGGACGAACATTTTTTAAGCATGGCGTTAATGGCAATATAGCGAGCAAAATTTTTAACAGGAGGATTTTTTAAGATGAGCAATATTTTAATCGTGTCGGGACATAATGATTTAGAAAATAATTCTTTTGCCAACAAAATAATACTTGAACGTTTAAATGAATTATTACCCGAAGCTGAATTTTTATATTTAGATAAAACCTATCCCGAATATAAATTTGACGTTGCAAAAGAACAGGAGCGTTTAAAAAGGGCTGACGTTATCGTGATGCAATTCCCGTTTTTCTGGTACAGTGTACCTGCGTTAATGCATAAGTGGATGGAAGACGTATTCGTTCACGGATTTTCGCACGGTTCAAAAGGTAAAGCCTTAGTCGGCAAAAAGTTAATTATTTCGTTCACTTCCGGCACGCCTGAATACATGTATCAAAAAGGCGAATTACAAAATCACACGATTGAAGAATTTTTAACACCGTTAATTCAATTTGCGGCCACGTGCGGAATGGATTTAGCAGGGATAATTTACAGCGGCGGTTTATCTTATGCGAGCGGACACGACGAAGAACAATTAAAGGCTATGCGCGAAAAAGCAATTAAGCATGCAGAAAAATTAGCTGAAAAATTAAAAAGCCTGTAAAATTTGTGAGCCTATTTTCAAAAAACAAAGCCGATCTAATTTTCACGTTAGGCCGGCTTATTTTTTAGTTTAATTTTAAATTATTATTTCGCGGCTTTTTCGATACGTTCAAATACAGCCGAATTATTTAATCTTCTTTCATGACGTGCGTAATCAAGAGAGCTGCGGCCTTTGCGGTCTCTTAAATTTACATCAGCTCCGGCATTTAAAAGCATGTTTATAACTTGTTCGCTTGCGTCTTCATCGATAGCGTACATTAAAGCTGTTTCGCCGTCGTCGTCCTGAATGTTTACATTTGAGCCAGCGTCGAGCAAAATTTTTATAACGTCATAACCGCAATGTTCATCTAATGCTTTCATAAGAGCCGTCTCTCCGTCCTCGTCCTGAGCATTAACGTCTGAACCCATTGAAATTAACTCGTTAATAATATTTGCGTTCGCACGATGTTCTACGGCCTTCATTAAAAGTGTTTCGTCATCGTCATAACGTGCTGTAACCGATAAGCCGCGCTCCTGAATTAAACGTTTGACTTCCGCAGGGTCAGAGCTTGAAAATAAATCATAATTTTTGCGTCCGTGATGATTTGCTGAAGCCGGTAACGCAATAATCATTAAAAACATACACACTAGTGAACTACCGCCACTTATAGAAGATGGCAGCTTCCTTTAATCCTCCTAACCTGAATACTTCTTAGCCTTCAGGATTTCGTTTTACAGGAATCAGTT
>CAJODZ010000039.1:0-3906 GCA_905233645.1 uncultured Synergistales bacterium
AAATTTGTCGTCTTTAAAAACTGATTTTGTAATATCTTCGGGATTATCGGTTATATTTATGAAATGTTCTTTACAAAAATTCATAAGTTCAGTTGAAGCGTTAGTAAGAACATCACTAAAAAGACAGTGCGTTATTTGGAGATCATAACCCCCCCCTATATTAACAATATGCTGTAGAGCTTTTAAAGCAAAAACATTATTGGAGCAACAGAATAAAACTTTTTTAGTATCTATATTAGATTTTTCAATAAACAAAATTTTCAACTCCTTTACATTTTAAAAATTATTATAGCTCTTTGACATATTGAAATATGTTACACTCGTGAAAATTTTTTAAGGGGGGAATTTTTAAATATGCCTTCAAAATTTTATGCGTCATGTAATAAAAATATTTGCGTTTCATGTGGAGCGTGCGCTGTTGAATGTCCAAGAGGTGCTATAGAAATTTGGAAAGGTTGCTACGCTGTCATTGATAAAAATATTTGTGTCGGTTGCGGTTTGTGTAAAAGAATTTGTCCGGCAAATTGTATCGAATTTTTAAATCGTGAAACGGAGGAAAATTAAATAATAATGTCTGTTAAGAAAAATAATTTTTTTTCTTATTTGTGGTTATGGCCAATAATTTATTTTGCGTTAGGATTTTTTAATATTTTGTTTGCGTGGCTTGGAATGTTTGACGTTATGTTACCGATTTTATTTGCGCTGATTGGAGGAAATAAATTTTTTTGTAATCATATGTGCGGGCGCGGAATGCTTTTCACAGTTATTACTAAAAAATTTAAAATCTCTTCAGGAAAACCAGCTCCAAAATTTTTCTCGTCAAAATATTTTCGCTATGGCTTTTTAATATTTTTCATGGCCATGTTTACGAGCATTTTAATTCAAACTTATTTTGTATATTCTGGTACTGCTAATCTAAAAGAGTTCATAAAAATTTTATGGGCGTTTAATATTCCTTTCAGCTTGAATTTATCAATGCCTTCACAAATTCCGGCTTGGATAATTCAATTTAGTTACGGATTTTATAGCTTAATGCTAAGTTCGACAATCATAGGCTTGATCGTAATGGCTTTGTATCGTCCCCGTACTTGGTGTACATTTTGTCCAATGGGAAGCATGACGCAGGCAATTTGTAAAATTAAAAATCATCAGCCGTTGTAAGTGTTATAATCGCGAAAAAATTTTACATTTAAGGAGTTCTCAAAATGGAGGTCGTTTGCTCAGAAAAGCTAAATCAAAAAGATTTTAATAATAAGTACACGTCAGAACTTGAAGCTGATGAAAACGAATTTAAAAGTCTAAAGGGGATAGCTGGCAAGTGGCTAGACATAGATGAAGTTCGTAAAGAGAGATTAAAATTATGACAGTCTTAATCGATACGAATGTTGCTCTTGATTATCTCGGTGCGAATCAAAATTTTACAGAAGACAGCCCCGTAGAATTTTTAGAAAAATTTTCGCTATAAATTTTATATTTTGGGAATTTTTGGAAGGAGTTTTTTAAATTACAATGGGACAAATTCAAATTATCGTCGAAGGAATGACCGCGAGCGGTAAATCTACAATCGTTAATTTATTATCAGAACGTTTAGGTTTTCAAATTATGCCTGAAGAATTTCGAGACAGTTTAGATTTATTAAGCCGCTTTCATCATGATAGGCGTTGGGGCTTCCCGTTACAGTTAAATTTTTTAGCTAAACGCTTTGCTCAATATTTATGTGCTTCCGAAGAGAATAATTTTATTATGGATCGTAGTATGTTCGGCGATAAAGTTTATGCAAAATTGTATTATGAACAGGGTTATTTTAGCGATAGTCAATTTGGTTGTTACTTAACGCTTTATGATGCTCTTATGCGCAACGTAACACCGCCAAAACTTTTAATACTCGTTAAATGTCCGTTCGATGAAATCATGAGACGCATAAAATTAAGAGGCCGTCAGGACGAAATCGACGCGGGTGAAAATTATTGGCAAGCGTTATATAATGCTTATGTTCCGTTTTTGGATTTTATAAAATGCGAGATGCCCGGCACTTGTGACATTTTAGAACTTGACTTGTCAAATCCAGCATTCATTCATACGCCGGCCATGATTGATAAATTCTTAGATGATGTAAAAAAATTCTTTCCCGAAAAAAAATAATGTTTTGCAACTACGTTTACAACTACAAAAAAATATTTATCGCTTCCGTTATCGTATGGTTTAATATCATTTGCTTTTTGAAATAAAAGTTAAAATTTTTTATCATGAACGTCAAAGAATTTTTAAACACTCTTAATAAAATTGCTCCGTTTGAAATTGCTGAAAACTGGGATAATTCGGGGCTGCTTGTTGGTGATTATAATGCGCCCGTTCAAAAAATCGCCGTCGCTTTAGATACTACACCGCAAAGCGTAAAACTCGCCGCCGAAAATAATTGCAACGTGCTTTTATGTCATCACCCGTTAATTTTTAAAGCCTTAAAAAATATAAACACTAATTCTTTAACAGGTCGCGCCATTCAAATTGCAATTAAAAATGATGTAAATATTATCGCTGCGCACACGAACTGGGACAAAGCAGGATTAAATTTTAATTTAGCAGAATTGCTTGGCCTCGAAAATATTTGCGTGCCTGATTTAGAAAAGCCGTTTTTAGTTCAAGGTGTCTTAACTCAAAAAATGCCGCTCGAAAAATTTTTAACACACATAAAAAATTCTTGGGGGTTATCGCGTTTAGATTGTTATGCTGAAAATTATAATCATTCAATTTCTAAAATAGCTTTATGCGGCGGTTCAGGTTCAGAATTTTGGAGAACAGCCAAACATTTTGGGAACGAGATTTTTATTACAGCCGATTTTAAATATCATGATTTAATCGACGCGACACACTCAGGTTTAATAATCGCAGTTCCGGAACACGGAGAAATGGAGCGCGCGTCTTTGCCTGAACTCGTTAAAAAGATTAAAGAGCTTGCGAACGAATTAGAGTTTATTATTCTAGACACACGGGCTTTAAATGTGCCGATTAGAATTTAAAAGGAGTTTTATTGAAATATGAAAAAAAGAGTTTTTAGCGCAATGCGTCCGACCGGAGCTTTACATTTAGGACACATGGCCGGAGCGTTGAACAACTTTGTTAATTTACAGAACGATGAACGTTACGAATGTTTTTATAGTATTGCTGATTGGCACGCTTTGATGTCAAATTATGCAGAGAGTTCAAACACCGGCGAATTTTGTTACACAGCGTTGCTTGATTGGCTTGCTGTTGGTCTTGACCCTGAAAAAAGCCCATTGTTTATTCAATCACACGTTCCGCAACATGCTGAATTAGCCTTAGCTTTAGGAATGATTGTACCGTTAGGCTGGTTATTCAGAAATCCAACATACAAAGAGCAACTCGAAAATATTAAAGATAAAGACTTGAGCAATTACGGATTTTTGGGCTATCCTGTTTTAATGGCGGCTGATATTTTGTTATACAAGGCTGAATTAGTTCCAGTCGGTGAAGACCAGAGCGCACATTTAGAATTGAGCCGTGAAACCGTAAGACGCTTTAATAATTTTTTCGGTGAAAATTTATTATTAGAACCTCAACCGCTTTTCACAACAACTCCAAAAGTTCCGGGAATTGATGGCCGTAAAATGAGTAAGTCTTATGGCAATGCGTTAGAAATTTCCGAGAGCGAAAAATCTATGTGGGATAAGCTGCGCGTTATGAAAACCGACCCCGCAAGAATGAGACGCACCGACCCTGGCGACCCCGAAAAATGCCCCGTTTGGGATTTGCATAAAGTCTTTAATCACGATGAGGCCGAAAAATCAGAAATCGCTGTTGGTTGCAAAAATGCCGGTATCGGTTGTATAGACTGTAAGAAAAAACTAAACGCCAAAATTCAAGAGATGATGACACCAGTTAGAGAAC
>CAJODZ010000039.1:3921-12615 GCA_905233645.1 uncultured Synergistales bacterium
GCGGACGGTGCTGAACGTGCAAGTGTTGCAGCTCGACAAACAATGGACACGATTTATCCGGCAATGGGTTTATTAAAAAATCCTAAACGCTAAATTTAAAAATCAAACCATGCGTTTAAATTCGTTCTTGGCTTCTTGCGGAGTTGCGTCCCGTCGAAAAAGCGAATTAGTAATTTTTAGCGGACGAGTTCAGATTAACGGGAAAATTATTTTAATGCCCTTTTACGATGTTAAAGATGATGACGTTGTAACAGTGGACGGGCAAAAAGTGAGTTTGCCTGAAAAATTTTTATATTACGTTCTGAATAAACCAGCCGGTTATGTTTGTGCGGTTAGTGATAAGTATGACCCCGTAATTTTGGATTTGCTGCCTGATAAAAATGACGCGCGGTTATTTCCGGTTGGGCGGCTCGACAAAGACAGTGAAGGTTTAATTATTGTTACAAACGACGGAAAATTTACTCAAAGCGTTTTACACCCGTCAAGCAATATCAAAAAGACTTACGAGGCTTTATTAAATTTACCGGTCAACGATAAAAAATTATCAATTTGGCAGCGCGGCTTTAAAAATTCAGACGGCCATTTATTAAAACCTTTGAGCGTAAAAATTTTAAAACGTGAGCCTGAAAATTTTTGGGTTTCGGTCGAAATTATAGAAGGGCTTAAACGTGAAGTTAGGCTCATGGCTCGAAATGCAGGTTTTAATGTGAAAAGACTAATCCGCCGGAAAATCGGAAAGATGACGTTAAAAGATTTAGCCGTCGGGGATTTTGTAGAATTGTCAATTTCAGACCTGCAATATAAAATATTTTCGGGTGGGACAGTTTAATTTAAAAAGGGGGTTTATCAAATGAGCGATAAAGTTAATGAAAACGAACAAGAGCAAGAACAGCAAGAACATAGCGAAGAGAGTGCTAGAGAGTTAATCAAAAGCAGAATTGTTAGTAAGCTCCAGGATATAAAATCATTTCCGCAATTCGTTTTGGAAACTATGAGGAAACTCAATGACCCTACTAGTAACGTTGCAGACGTTGCTAAAAGTTTATCGCGTGATGAAGGTTTAGTATTGCGCGTCTTAAAACTTGCTAACTCTGCGGCGTACGGTGCTACTCGTAATATTTCTAATATACAGGACGCTGTAGCATTATTAGGTTATAAGGCTGTGAGTAATATTATCTTGGCCGCGTCTGTTTATTCAGCAATGGATAAAGGGTTATCGGGTTATGCACTCGATAGAGGTGAATTATGGCGGCATTCTTTAATGGTTGCTTACGTCTCAAGACATATCGCGCAAAAACTTGGTGGTCATGTTTCAGCGGATGATGCTTACGTTGGCGGTTTATTACATGATATCGGGAAAGTCGTTTTAAATGATTACGTCCGCTTTGGTTACGGCATTATCGTTAAAATGGTCGAAGAACAGTCAATACCGTTTACGGAAGCTGAAGTTCAAGTTTTAGGATTTGACCATGCGATGATTGGCGATTTATTAACTGAGAAATGGGGCTTGCCCGAAGGTTATCGCTGTGCCGTTGCATATCATCATAGGCCAAATGATTTGCCTGAAAGCAAAAAAATTCATCAGCCTTTACTGGACATTGTGAGCATATCAAATTCATTATGCTTAATGCTTGGTATAGGTATCGGCGCGGACGGTCTTCAAGGTTATTTATATCCCGAACCGTTAGAGCGTTTAGGGATTACAGATTTTGAAGATTTAATGGCCGACGTTATAGATTTTGCTAACGAAGTCTCACGCGATGCTAGCTTTACGTCAGGAATGTAATTGCTTTTAAAAATGTCGTATGTCATAACGATTGACGGGCCTGCCGGTGCTGGTAAAAGTTCCGTTTCAAAAAGATTAGCTGAGAAATTAGGCATTCTTTATCTTGATACGGGTGCTATTTATCGCGCGGCTGGTCTTTTTTTAAACAACTTGGGAATAAAGCCGGAAGATGATTTAAAAATTGCTGAGGCCATGAAAAATTTTAAGCTCGAATTAAAAAATAATCTCGTGTTCTTAAATAATCATGATATTACTCACGAAATCAGAACGGCTGAAGTTGATAATTTAGCGTCGGTTTATTCAGCTGATAAAGCAGTAAGAGAGGCATTATTTCAATTTCAACGCGAGCAAAAAAATTATGGTTCGTTAATCGCTGAAGGTCGTGATGTTGGAAGTGTTATTTTTCCCGACGCTGAGTTTAAATTCTTTCTAACAGCAACTCCCGAAGCACGAGCGAAACGCAGATTTTTAGAACGTCAAAGCAAAGGCGTTGAAAATAATAATTACGACGAAATTTTAAAAGCTATAATCTCACGCGATGAACATGACAGCAAACGCGAGCTATCTCCTTTAAAAATTCCTGACGGCGCAATTTTAATCGATACGTCGTTCATGAATGAAGATGAAGTAATCGAAAGATTGTTAAGCCTTGTTGAAAGCGTTATTTAAATAATTCAAATTAACAAGTTAAAATTTTAAAAAATCAAATTCAAATTTACATACTAACTAAATAATTTAAGACATGAAACAAAACCGTATTTTTTACGCTATAGTCAAATATTTTTTCAAATTCTTATTAAAAATTTATAACCGTTGTTCTGTTGAATGGCTCGAACAATTACCGGACAATCAAAAAGTTATAGTCGCCTGTAATCATTCGAGTAATTTAGACCCGTTAATTGTTGGTTGCTTTTTCCCAAGACAATTAAAATATTTAGCAAAGGTCGAATTATTTTCGTTCTGGCCTTTTGCAAAAGCAATCGAAGCGTTAGGGGCTGTGCCTGTCTCCCGTGTTGATAATGCTACAGCAGCAGGAGCGTTACGGGGATTTATGAAGTTATACAAGGACGGGAATGATGTTTTAATTTTTCCGGAGGGCGCACGAACTCTTGACGGTAAATTACAACCATTAGAAGCCGGTGTAGCTCTTATTGCTGCTCATGAAAAAGCACCGATTTTGCCTGCGTTCATTCATGGAGCTTTTAACGCAATGCCGCCGGACGCAATTTTTATAAAACCAAGCAAAATCAAAATCACGTTCGGAAAATTATTAGCATTCAGCGACGAAGTTTATAAAAGCCGCGACGCTCGTAATATAATCATGGAAAAATTGAATAACTCTTTTAAAGAGCTTGAGGCCGGAAAATAAGAGGTAATTTTATAAAATGTTTTTAAGCATGACAGGTTACGGCACTAGTACCCGCGAGTTTGAATGGGGTACTGTTTTTTTTGAGCTTTCGTCCGTAAATCATAAATATCAGGATTTTGTTACGAAAGTCCCTCCAGAGTTAGCTAATCTTGAGACCAGATTTTTAAATACAATGCGTCAAAATTTGGGGCGCGGTCATATCAGATTATACGTTGAAATAAAATTTAACGCCGCTTACACAATGCCTTTAATCGATGAAAACGGCTTGATGAATTTTTACGACCAGCTTAAAAAGATTTCACGCAAACATAATTTAACGCTTAACGCCGATATGAATAGCATTTTAGCAATTCCTGGAATTTTGAACAGCGAAAATAATTCAGCCGCAAAATCTATCGCCGGTTGTAAAGTTGAAGTTTGGGACGAAATTTTAAACGAAGCAATAAACTCACTCAATGATATGCGGAAAACTGAAGGAGCAAAATTGCAAAGTTTAATCGAAAATGATTTAAAAGTTTTGCAACATATTTCAACAGGTTTAAAAAACCGCTGGCAAGTTTCAAAAGATGACGCGCTAGAAAATTTACGTGTCCGTATTCAAAGCGTAATGCAGCATTATGATTTAGAGATTGACGAGGCGAGAATTGCTCAAGAAGTTGCATTGATGGGCGACAGGTGGGACGTTTCGGAAGAGCTTTCACGTTTTGAAGACCACATCGAAAAATTTAAAAGCATTATCGCAAATGAACAGACTTCGCCGGGCAAAAAGCTCGATTTTTTAATTCAGGAACTTAACCGCGAAGCAAATACAATGGGTGCAAAAGTTAATGACGCTCCGTTCAGGTGGGCAGTTGTTGAAGCAAAAGCCGTAATCGAAAAAATCCGTGAGCAGTTACAAAATGTTGAATAGGTGTGAAAAATTATGACGGGCAAATTATTCGTATTGTCAGGGCCAAGCGGTGCAGGTAAAGGAACGTTAAGAGAGCTTGCGTTAAAAAATTTTGACAGCCTGGTATATTCAATCTCTTGTACAACGAGACAGCCCCGTAATTCTGAAACAGACGGCGTTGAATACAGATTTATAACGCGCGAAAATTTTGAAAATAGAATTAACAACGGCGAATTTTTAGAATATGCTCATGTTCATGATAATTATTACGGAACTTTAAAGCAGGACGTAATTAACGAGCTTGAACGCGGCAATAATGTTTTATTAGAAATCGATGTACAAGGAGCTTTACAAGTTCGTGAGAAAATGCCGGAGGCTGTTTTAATTTTTATTGCGCCGCCGTCGATTGAAGAGCTTGAAAAGAGATTACGGGCGCGCCACACCGAGACGGAGGAAAATTTAAAATTGCGGCTGAAGAATGCTGAACACGAAATGAATTTACAAAATGAATATAATCACGTCATAATTAACGATGATTTAAACAAAGCTGTAAATTATTTACGGGAAATTTTTATACAGGAGGGTTGCGCTTGAAATTTACGTATAACAAAATTTTTAAATGGGTTATGTTAATAGCTGGACTGGTTACGAGTGTTATAGCCGGTCATTTATTTTATCTGTCAAGACCAGCACCAGGCGCGGCGTATATTGCTATGACGGTTGGTTTTTTAATTTTTGCGACACGTGCCGGAAATGATAATAATCACAAGAATGATATTGCGCTGAACAAAATCTCAGTCATGATGTCAAAAATTTTAATCACGAGTTTAAAAAACACCGCACGCACAATTCCAATGAGTTCAAAAGAATTAACGGAGCTAGAGAGCGAATTAAACGAGTTTTTAGATTACATGCCCATGAGCGATGATGACCGTGATTTTATAAATGACGAGTTTGATAAATTAAAAGACCGTGCAAAACGCAATGAAGGCGGACGGGCAATTTTAAAGAATGCAAGATTATAAGGAGGCTCAAAAAATTTAAATGGACAAGAAAAAATTTTCGGCTGGATATTTTTTAATAGCATTAGTTTTGGCTTGGCTATTTGCTGAATATATTTACAAGCCGTACTCTGAAAGCAAAAGTGAAGTTACTTACAGCGAGTTTTTAAAAGACTTGGACGATAAAAATATTGACACTGTTGATATCGGAGACAGCCGTATAACTTACAAGTTAAAAGAGGGAGTTGCGGCTAATAATGAAAATGAAGCGGAAGAGAGGCCAATAGTTGACGGTGTAATTTTAGGAAATTTCAAACGCGCCAAACCTGACAATGTAAAAAGCGTTGTGAGATTGCAAGACCCGTTATTGATTGAGCGTTTATCCGGCAGTGATATTAAATTTGGCGGCGTTCCTCCCCGTAACGGGCTTGTTGATTTAATCATGGGAATATTATTACCAATGCTCCCGTTAATAATAATCTGGTATTTTATTTTCAGAGGCATGAGCGGCGGTGGCCCTGGAGGAATTTTTTCATTTGGGCGCAGCCGTGCAAGAGAGTTACAGGGCGAAATGACGGGCGTGTTATTTAAAGACATTGGCGGCGTTGGTGAAGCTGAAGTCGAATTGCGGGAGATAATAGATTTTTTAAAAGACCCTAAAAGATTTGACAAGTTTGGAGCAAGATTGCCGCGCGGTGTTCTATTAGTGGGGCCTCCCGGAACTGGAAAGACTTTATTAGCAAAAGCAACAGCAGGCGAAGCCGGAGTACCATTCTTTTTTATAACGGGTTCTAGTTTTGTTGAGATGTTTGTTGGAGTTGGTGCGGCTCGTGTTCGTGATTTATTTGACCAGGCCAAGAAAAAAGCTCCGTGCATAATTTTCGTCGATGAAATTGATGCAATAGGACAATCGCGAATGAACGTTATAAATAATTCCGAGCAGGAAAATACTTTAAACCAATTACTTGCGGAAATGGACGGTTTTGCGACGAATAACGGTGTTGTCATCATGGGAGCGACTAACAGACCCGAAATTTTAGACCAAGCATTATTAAGACCGGGACGTTTTGACAGACAAATTCAAGTTGTTTTGCCAACCGAAGAAGGGCGCGAAGAGATTTTAAAAATTCATACTCGTGCATTGCCGTTAGACCCTGCCATTGATTTAAGGTCAATCGCAAAAGTTACGCCAGGGTTTTCAGGAGCAGACTTAGCAAATATTGCAAACGAAGCGTCATTATTAGCAGCGCGTCGAAATGCTGAAAAAGTTACGATGAATGATTTTGATTTAGCGATTGAGCGTGTTGTTGCAGGTTTACAGAGGCAGACACCATTAACCCCCGAAGTCCGCAAAAAAGTAGCGTTTCATGAAAGCGGTCATGCTTTAGTAGCGTGTTATTTGCCAGGCTCTGACCCTGTTCATAAAGTTAGCATAATCCCAACGACTAAAGGCGCACTCGGTTACACAATGCAAATGCCGACAGAAGACCAATATTTAGTTAGCGAGAGCGAATTAAAAAATCGTATGGCTGTAATGTTAGGCGGTCGAGCTGCGGAGCTTTTAATATTTAATGAAGCCTCGACTGGAGCGTCAAACGATTTAGAACGAGCTACAGAGATTGCGCGCCGTATGGTTACTGAGTTTGGAATGTCTGAAATATTAGGCCCTGTCAAATATGCGTCGAACGGTTTTAAATATTTAAGCGGCAATTCAACAGAGAACCGCGAAGATTTAGGCACGAACACTTTTGATACAATCGACAGCGAAATTAAAAAATTAGTAACTCAAGCACAAGAGAATGCCTTCAAAATTTTACGCGACCATGAGCCAGTTTTGCAGGAAGTAGCCGGAGTTTTGCAATCTAAAGAAGTTATTAACAGTGAAGAGATTGAAGCCATTGTTAAAAAGCATAACGCCAGCGAAAATGAAGCCGAATAACTCAGAAAGCGCGTATTAAAAATTATTAACGCAAAAAATTCACCTCCTGTTTAAAATTTTTCGGGAGGTGTTTTTTATTTCGTAATTTTTAAAATCTAAGCATTAACAAAAACTTCACGCCGAATTTTATAATAAGCGATAAGCGTTGCAATACTCGTTAAAATCCATGATACAGGGTAAACGTCCATTAAAAAGCTAAACGAATTAAAATACTTGAACACCGTGAACACCCATATGATACGCAACAAACAGCATCCCGTTAAAACGAACACTGCCGGTAAAACTGAATAACCCATTCCGCGCAAACAGCCTCCGCTGATTTCATAAAGATTACATAACCATAAAAACGCTACAGCGTGCAACATTCTGATTTCTGCATATTTCAAAACTACAGGGTCGCGCGAATATAAACTCAAAATTTCTGTACGCCACACCGCACAAATTAAACACGCCGCACCAGTAAATAATAATCCGCAAATCATACTCAGTCTGTAAACTTTTATGCAGCGTTTAAAATTCCCTGCTCCAAAATTTTGGCTTGTGAAAGTTACTGCGGCTTGTGTGAAAGCGTTGACTATGAAAAATACTATAAAGTCAAAATTTAACGCCGCCGCTGAACCTGCCGACACGTAAGAGCCTAAAGAATTTATAGCCGTCTGAATGCAAATATTTGAAATTGAAAATAACATACCTTGAAGTCCGGCGGGCAATCCGATTTTAATCATGCCAAGAACATATTCGCGTTTAAGAATTAAATTTTTGAAGCTGAATTTTAAAGGCTCGTCCTCTTTAATTAAATAACGCATAATCATGACCGCGCTAATAATATTTGACGTTACTGTAGCAATCGCGACACCGGCAACGCTTAATTTAAAAATTATTACGAGAATTAAATTTAAAATTACATTAACAACGCCGCCGACCACTAAACACCACAAAGGCCGCTCGCTGTCACCAGTACTACGTAAGACAGCCGCACCAAAGTTATAAAGCATAATAAACGGCATTCCTAAAAAATATAATCTGAAATATAAAACAGCAGGCTCTAAAACATCATCAGGCGTATTCATTAAAACAAGCATTACTCTCGCAACCGATAAGCCCCAAATTAAAAGAATTACTCCGCTGATTAAAGCTAATGCTATCGCAGTATGTACGGCCTCATGAATTTTGCTTTGGCGACCACTTCCTATATATCTTGCAATAACGACGTTAGCTCCAACCGATAAACCAACGAACAAATTGACCATTAAATTTATCGCTTGACTATTTGAACCGACTGCAGCCATTGCTTGAGGACTATCAAAACGCCCAACGACAGCAACATCAGCCGAATTAAATAATTGCTGTAACATCATGCTTGCGGCTAAAGGAATTGCAAACCATAAAATTTTATCGAGTAAACTTCCGTTGAGCATATCTATATTTTTATGTGAGTTAAGTTTCAGCATTGTTTTATAAAAATCTCCTGTTTAGCTTTTAAATTTCGCAAATTATATCTAAAAAATTATTCAGCGTTAAAAATAGCTGTGTTAAAATTTTTTGCGTTTTTAATTTTGACTTAGGAGGTCATTTTATGTTTATTAAGAAGTTGCGCAAGAAGTTTCACATGTTTTTTGAATTGTTACGCGAGGGAAGATTTTTTGAAATCTTTATAAAAATCATCCACACTATTACGTTTGGTGCTTTAAATGATTGGCGGCGTTTGCA
>CAJODZ010000039.1:12637-27237 GCA_905233645.1 uncultured Synergistales bacterium
GGGGGGCAGAACTTTCTAAAACCGGCCATGACAAAATAATTTGGTGGTTATGGTTACAAGGTTACGAAAATGCTCCCGAAATTTGCAAAGCCTGTTTAAAATCCTGGCAAAAATGGTATCCCGATTACAAAATAATTATTCTCGACGAAAAAAATATTTTTGATTATATTTCCCTTCCCGATTACATCATTGAAAAATACAAAAACGGAATTATAGATAAGACAAAGTTTAGCGATGTTATACGTTTTGAAGTTATATCAAAATACGGTGGAACTTGGGCAGATAGTACGATTTACGTTAGTGGCCGTCGATCTGAATTTGAGCGTATGCTAACTTCACCATTAGCATTTTTTCAACCTAATAACCCAAATAACAATGATATATGGAGAGGGTCTGCTTGGTTTATAACTTCTGATAAAGATAGTCCAACAACAAGCCTTATACGTGAATTATGGCGTAAGTATTGGCGTGATTATAATTATGCTCTTCACTATTTTATAATTGATATGTTTATAAAAATGGCTAAATTAAAATTTCCAAAAGAATGGGAAAATATGCCATATTATTCAACAGATATAGTACACGCTCTTCAATTTTACGGTATGTATGAACCTTATTCTCCCGAACTCATGAAACAATTCACGGATGCAAGTGATTTTCACAAACTCACATACAAATTATCTAGAACGCCAGCGCAAAACAGCATTTACCGCTACATAATTGATAATGCTTAAAAAATTGCCCCGCTCCGTTTTTAATATTTAAATTAAATTCTGGATTGGGGCTTTTTGATTTGTGTTTTTAAATTTTGTCTAAACTAATTTTTACACTTCGTTTAGTTTTGCGTTTTCTACGGCTTGAACCTTCTCGGAATGCGGCTTTAACATTTTCACGAATGCTTTCCATGGTTACAAATAAGCCTGGTATTAAAAATATTCCAAATACCGTCGCTATCGTCATTCCGTAAAACATCGTTGTCCCAACGTGCAAACGGCTCGCCGCTCCTGCTCCTGAAGCAAATAACATCGGCAATACTCCTAATACACACGTAAACGCCGTCATTAAAACTGACCTGAAACGCTCACGTGCTGCCTCTGCTGCTGAAGCTATAATGCTTGCGCCGCGTAATTCACGTTCTTCCTTTGCAAACTCAATTATTAAAATTGCGTTCTTACTTGCAAGACCGACTAATAACAAAATTCCAAGCTGTGTGTAAATGCTTAACGAAATACCCATTAACACAATACCAATCAACGCGCCTAAAACTGCTACGGGCAATGACATCATGACGGCAAATGGAATGCTCCAGCTCTCATACTGCGCAACCAAAAATAAAAATCCAAATACTACAGCCGCAACAATTACTAACATGAATTGCCCTTCGGTGCTTTGCTCCTGATACGCTTGGCCTGTCCATTCATAGAAATATCCTCGCGGTAAATTCTTCGCTAACTCTGCAACACGCGCCATTCCTTGTCCGCTTGAATATCCTGAATTTAACATGATTGTGATTTGCGCTGAAGGATATAAATTATAACGTTGGATTGAACGCGGAGCTAAAGTCTTTCTGAAAGTCGCAAAGCCTGATAACGGAACTTGCCCCCCTGTAGCGTTGGGAATATATACTCGGTTTAAAGCTTCGGTGCGGTCGCGATATTCCCATTCACTTTGAACAATAACTTTATTAACGCTTGTGCCTAAGTTAATATCGTTTACGTATGATGTCCCAAAATATGCCTGCATAATGCTAAAAGCATCGCCCGTCGATACTCCCATTGTCTCGGCTTTAATTCTGTCAAAGTCAACAAAAATATGCGGCGTGTTTGAAGTGTATGAACTGAATGCAAACATAACTTCAGGAGTTTGTAATAATTGCCCGATAAAATTATTCATGACATTTTCAAGTTCAGCAGGGTCATTCTTTTGGCGCGACTGTAACTCAAGAGTTAAACCGTTAGTGCTGTCAAGTCCTGGAATTGCAGGCTGTGTGAAAACGTTTACTTGCGCTTCCGGATATTGAGCAGCAATTTCGCCAGCCGTCTGTAATAAACCGCTTTGCGTTAATTCCGGTGCTTCGCGTTCGCTCCAGTCATCGAGAGTTAATAAGAACAAGCCCATGTTTTCACTAGAACCGCCCAAAAAGCTAAAGCCTTCGACTGACATATTGTTTTTAACGCCTTTTAAGCTCGCTAAACTGGGCATTATCTCATTCATGAATTTATGCGTGCGTTCCTGAGTTGCTCCTTCTGGTAATTGAATACCGCCCATTAAAGCTCCGTTATCTTCATCAGGAATAAACGATGACGGAATGACTTTCAAAAAATATCCCATAACACCGCAGACTGTCATGAAAATTAACATCAAAACAATCAAATGACGGCCAAGCCAAGTAGACATACTCACAAATCCTTCAGTGCTTACACCTAATGCTTTGTTAAACCATGCTAAAGGCCCGCGCGTTTTTGGCTTTACACCCTCTAATAAATATGCACACATGGCCGGACTTAATGTAAATGCTACAGTCGTTGAACAACATACAGCAAATGACATCGTTACACCAAACTGTTTATAAATCTCACCAGTGATACCGCCTAAAAATGCAACAGGAACAAATATCGCTAAAAATATTAACGTCGTTGCTATCATCGGGCCGCTAACATCTTTCATAGCTTGTTTAGTTGCTTCGATTGGGTCAGGTGTTCCGTGTTCGATAATATATAAAACGCGTTCGACAACGACTATACTGTCATCAACGACCGTCCCTATGACCAGAACTAATCCAAATAACGTGAATGTGTTTATGCTGTAATCAAGAACTGCTAATCCTATAAACGTCGCTAAAAGCGAAACAGGTATTGCTGCGGTCGGGACTAAAGTTACGCGCCAGTCTTGTAAAAATATATAACACACTAAGACGACTAACACGAATGTTAAAAATAACGTCTCTATAATTTCAATAATCGACGCAATAACGTAATCCGTCATATCGTAAACAATCTTAATGTCTACGTCTTCAGGAAGTCCGGGCTTTATATCATTTTCAAGAACTCTTTTTACATTACTCATGATATCAATAGCGTTAGCGTCTGCTCCCTGTGAAAGTGAGATAATCGCACACGAATTACCGCTGTATTTTGAAGTAAAGCTATAATCCTCAGAACCTAATTCAATTTTTGCAACGTCTTTTAATTGAACGATTACGCCGTTTGAATTTTTAATGACGATATTTTCAAATTCTTCTGCTGCGCTTAAACGTCCTTTTGCAATAATCGAATATGTTAACGGCGTATTATTACCTTTTGCAGGGCTTGCGCCTATTGCTCCTAATGCGGCCTGTTTGTTTTGAGCAGTGATAGCACTAACTACTTCGGCAGCACTCATTCCCAACGAGGCAAGAGCTTCAGGATTTAACCAGACACGAATACTGTACGACGCTCCCATAACTTGAACAGTACCCATTCCAGGAATACGGCTCAAAGTATTTTTTATATTATTGCTAGCGTAGTCAGTTAAAAATAATTCGTTTCGCGTTCCATTGGGTGAAGTTATCGCTATAAATCCGAGCATATTTGAAAAACTTGCCTCAACCGTAACGCCTTGACTTGTAACCTCTTGTGGCAATGATGACGAGGCTTGCTGAATTTTATTTTGGACTTTGACTAACGCCATATCGGAATTAGTTCCAGTCTTAAACGTTACACTCAATGAGTATGAACCGTTATTGCTTGAGCTTGAACTCATATATAACATGTCTTCAACGCCGTTAATAGCTTCTTCGATAGGAATACCAACACTATTAGCAACCGTTTGAGCATCAGCACCAGGATAATTTGCACTAACTCTAATTTGAGGCGGCGCAACGTCGGGATATTGTTTAATCGGCAAATTAAAAGCGACAACTCCGCCCGCAATCATCAAGAATAACGAAATGACGATTGCAAATCTCGGCCTGTTTATGAAAAATTCGGAGAACATTTTTTAAAAATCCACCTGCCCGATAACTTGAACAGCCGCACCGTCTGAAAGTGATTGAATGCCGTCAACGATAACGTAATCATTCGCGCTTAAACCGGATTTAACAGCTTTTAAATTTCCCTTTTCGACACCTGAAACTATTTTGCGTCTAACGGCTTTATTATTTTGAACAATGTAAACGTAATCGCTATCGCTTCCGGATAAAATTGCAGCCTGCGGAATTAAAATCATTTGCTCTTCAGGGCTTGAAAGCAAAACGCGAACTAATGAGCCTGGAAAAATTACACCGTTCTTATTATCAAATCTAAGCCAGGTCGTGAGAGTTCCTGTGCTTGAGTTCACCTTTTTGCCTAAACCGTCATATAAATTCCCGTCGGCCAAAATAATTTGAGCTTTGCCTTCGAGATTTTTATTATTCATGTATTCGCGGTCTGGTAAATTAAACGAAATTCTTATCGGGTCAATCTGATTTATTACTGCTAACACTGTGCCTGTCGTAACGTAATTGCCCTGTGTAAATTGAGCGCGTCCGATTTTTCCGGAGATAGGGGCTTTAACTTTTACGTTATTTAAATCGATTTGCGCTATTTGTAAACTTGCTTTAGCTTGTGCGATTTCGGCCTGAGCCTGTTTAACGTTGCTTTCTGCTGTATCCATATCAGACGCTGGGACACTTCGACGGTCAGCAGCTTTTAAACGCGATAAATATTTTTGGGCTTGTGATAAATTTGCTTCGGCCTTTGATAATTCAGCTTTACGCAAATTAACAGTCGCTTGATACTGAGAGTTATTGAGCGTAAACAAAGTCTCTCCGGCTTTTACAAACGCACCGTCCTTAAAATGCACTTTAGCAATTCTCGCGCTGACTTCCGGACAAACATTAACGGTTTGAATAGCTTCAGCTTTGCCGATATATTCACTCGTTGACCAAACTGCGCCGTAAGTTGCTCTGTACGTTCTGACTTGAGTAGACATTTCTTGCATTTCGGCTAAATCAGCAGCACCGCTATAATTTGCAAACAGCGTCATTAAAATCAAAACCGCGAAAAAAACAGCTGGCTTATAAAAATTTTTTCTCACCATGCTTTAAAAATAGCCTCCCTTAAAAATTTAAAATGAGTTTGTACAATTTATCACAATTAAAACAACTTGTTAATTAAAAATTTTTAGACCATGTGTTAAAATACTTTTGCTTTAAAATCTTTGACCAATCATTTTTATAATTCCAAATTTACGCGAAAAAATCAGATTTTTTACAACTACGTTTACAACTACAAAAAATCTTTTATAAAATTATGCGTTCACTTTTTTAAAAGCATTTCAATTTTTAAAGAATGTTACGATTTTTTTATGGACGTTGAAAAAATTTTCACACAATAAAATCTTTGACCAATCATTTTTAAGAGGCTGTGTGTTATAAAATACGGGTTAAAATTTTTTTAAGAGGGGACTAAATTTTTTACACTATGAAATTAAATGGTTCTGATATTCTTATAAATTGCTTGCTTGAACAAGAAGTTAATACAGTTTTCGGATATCCGGGCGGAGCAATTTTAAATGTCTATGACGCATTATATAAACGTTCTGATGAAATAAAACATATATTAACGGCTCATGAGCAAGGAGCTTCACACGCGGCAGACGGTTATGCAAGGTCAACGGGCAAAGTCGGTGTGTGTTTAGCAACTTCAGGGCCGGGCGCAACAAATTTAACAACCGGTGTCGCTACAGCATATATGGATTCTTCTCCGGTAGTCTTTATAACTTGTAATGTTAATGGCGATTTAATTGGGCGCGATTCTTTTCAGGAAGTCGATATTACTGGCTGTACGTTACCTGTTACAAAATGTAATTATATCGTCCGCGACGTTAATAAACTTGCTGAAACAATGCGCGAAGCTTTTATCGTTGCTCAGTCAGGAAGACCAGGCCCAGTGCTTGTCGATATTCAAAAACAGGCAACAGCCGAAGAAGCAGAGTACGAATATATACCGCGCGAAATGCAAAAATTTGATACTGAACGTTTAGCGCGCTTAAAAAATACTCATCACCCTAGCATTTGCGCACCTGAACCGGATTTAAAAGCAATAGACGAATTAGCAGACTTGTTAATCAAATCTGAAAGGCCGTTACTAATTTGCGGAGGCGGTGTCGTTCGTTCACGTGCTGAAAATGAATTTATGGAACTTGCACGCAGATTAGACGCTCCTGTTGCAATTACGGTTATGGGCGGCGGAGCTTTTCCAGGCCGTAATCCTCTTAAAACAGGAATGATAGGAATGCACGGCTCTCAAGCGTCAAATATGGCCTGTGATTCATGTGATGTTTTGTTATCGGTAGGGTGCAGATTTTCGGACAGAGTAACTTTAAATCCAAAAACTTTTGCGGCTCAAGCTAAAATCGCTCACATAGATATAGACGCTTCTGAAATTGATAAAAATATTACAACAGACTTACATGTTATCGGCGATGCAAAAAGAATTTTGAGCTTATTACTCGAACGCATTAACGTTAAAAAAGATAATACTAATTGGAAAAATTACGTCTTCTCGTTCAAAACTGAGACAGAATACGACGAACCGGAAAACGGAAAAATGACACCTGCTGAAATTTTAACGGCTGCTGCTGAAATTCTGCCTCAACGCACAATCGTTACAACTGATGTCGGCCAACACCAAATGTGGGCAATTCAGCATTTTAAATTTGATTATCCTGGCCAGCTTATAACTTCGGGCGGTTTTGGAACTATGGGATTTGGATTAGGAGCGGCTGTCGGTGCGCAGGTTGGTAATCCTGAAAGCACGGTATTGCATGTTACGGGCGACGGAAGTTTCAGAATGAATTGCAACGAGCTTGCGACTGTTCAATATTACAAATTACCGATTATCTCAATTATTTTTAATAATTCATGTTTGGGAATGGTTCGTCAATGGCAGCATTTAATTTACGGTGAAAGATATTCGCAGACGACTTTGGACAGAGGCCCCGACTTTGCGAAATTAGCTGAAGCATACGGAGTTCACGGTCGTAAAGTAACCGGCGTTGACCAATTAAGAGAAGTTTTAAACGATGCCATGAATAAGCGTTCAGATTGCAAAGCGTGGGTTATTGACTGTCAAATTGATATAGACGAAATGGTTAGACCAATGGTCGGCGGAAATAGTCATATTGCAAATTTCATGATTGATTAAAAATTTTTGAGGTGTGTATTTCTAAAATGGACGAAAAAAATAAAATCAAGCGCTACACGATAATTACTTCAATGGATAACACAACTTGCACATTTATTTTCACGCAGAGGCCACAACATAGAGACTATAGCGGCAGGTTGGACGACAGACCATAAAGTTATGCGTTTCACGATTGAAATTTTTACGGACGAAGCAAAAATGAATTTGTTGTGCAACCAATTACGTAAACTTGTGCCAATTCATTCTGTTGAAGTTTTAGACCCTGACAAAGCGATTAGACGCGAGTTAATGTTAGTTCGTGTTCATGCGGCAGATAAAGCAACTCGTAACGAGATTATTCAAATTGGAAATATTTTCAGGGGGTCAGTTGTTGACATTACGAACGATACTTTAACGCTCTCGGTTGTTGGCGATGACCAGAAAAACGCGGCTTTTGAAACTTTGTTGCGCGAATTTGGAATTATAGAACTTGCACGTACCGGAATAGTTGCTATTGAGCGCGGTGAGCTTAAAACGCCTGAAGAACAATAAAAAAATTTCCCCCCGTTTTTAATTTTGGCGGAGGGATTTTTTATAAATTTTTAAATTTCTAACTAACAATTTTCACTCGGCCTTCATATCTGATTTTTCCGTGAGGCTCTGTCCCTTCGATATAACCTAATAATACAAAACAACGCGCGATAAAATTTTCAGGAATTTCCCATTTTTTTAAGAGCTGTTGACCGACCGGACTTGTAAAAGTTTCTTCGGCGCGTGCGATTATACATGAGGCCAAGCCTAACGAATGAGCCATTAACACCATGTTTTCAGCACAGCAAAAAGCGTCCGGAATGCTGTATAAAAAATCTTCCTGTCCAAAAATTACACACACGGAAGGCGCACCATAGAAAGCACTTTTTATATTAGGGTCGTCGATAATGCTTGGCTGTTCTTCTGAAACATAAGAACCGGCTAAATTAGTTCTGTCAAAATGTGCGATATTTAATTTGCCGATATATTCAGTTAAATTTTTATCATGTACTCCGATTATCTTTGAACGTTGACCGCCTCCGGCATTGGGTGCCCAAATTCCAGCCTCAATAACTTTTTTTAAATCACTTTCGGATATTTGGCGGTCTTGATATTTTCTTATTGAACGTCTTGTTTTAATTAAGTTTAATAATTTTTCGCTATCCATTTTAAATTTTAAAACTCCTTCCAACATTGAGGGTCTGAGGCGTAAAAATCACCAGTACTACCGCAAGCAACAGCCGGACAACCACGACACCACGCTAATAAATTACATTTTGAACATTTAACGAACTTGTTATAATCCCTGTAATTTTCCATTGTATTTAACCATATTTCTTTCAAATCGTCATTAAAAGCGTTACCAACTTTACTATTTAAAACACGTCTGCACGCAAAAACATCACCGTTAGGTAAAATCGTTAAATGAGAATTTCCGCAATTACAACCCGCATAAATCATACCAGTTAAAGCGTCATCAGGAATTTTAAATTCGCCCGTCTCGTATTTGTACAACGTCCATAAATGGTCTTTTTTATCAAACCATGTATCAGCACAACCGGCGGCCTCATAAGCTTTAAATTTTTTATCACACGCTGCTAATAATTCACGATATTGAAGAGGTGTTATTAAATTTGCTTTTTCGCTTGAAGTTGGACAATATCTTGCGAACGAAAAAACATCAGCTCCGCTTTTTACCAAAATCAGCCGTAAAGCCCTCGACTTTAGTCGTAGGGATATAAGGCTTTGAAATTTTAATCTGTTCTGATAAAATCATCATTGTCGAGCTAAATGGTTGGGGCGTCGACCATTCGGAGGAGAATCTGAAGACACTCGCAAGGGTGCAAGGTTCGTTGATACCAGAATCCCCCGACTTTAGTCGTGGGGAGTACGTCAAGACTATGTCTATAATTTCTGGCAACTCTTTAAAATTTAAACTTGACACCGTTGTCATAATCACTGAACAAATACCGGCTTGCTTTAACAAATCTATTTTCGATAACGTACAATCAAAAGAGCCGGGCTTTCTTAATTTATCGTGAGTATTTTGAACGCCGTCGATTGACATTTGATATTTATCGCAACCTAATTCACGAAGCCTATTACAAATTTCAGCGTCCAAATGGAACGGATTACCTAAAATTGCAAATTGGATGTCATGTTTTTTGAGTTCGTTTAGTAAATTCCAAAAATCTTTATTTAAAATTGGGTCGCCGCCTGTAATATAAAAATATGGAATGCGCTCAAAAGTATCACAAAATTTAAAGCAGTTAGCCAAAATTTTTTTCATACCGTCAAAATTAACAGATTGAGTTTTTAAATTAGGGTTTTCTGAAAAAATATAACAATGTTTGCAACGTTGGTCGCATTCGTCTGTAATGTGCCATTGAAATGAAAAATAGCGTTTCATGTTTTTAAATTTGAGAATTAAAAAAGCCCCGACGTTTTAAATCGGGGACTTGATGAAAAATTTTTCAACAAATTATTTGCTTCCGCCACAAGCTGAGGGCTTTTTCTCGCCGCCGCAGGCAGAAGGTTTTTTCTCTCCGCCGCACGCTGAAGGTGTTTTGCTGCCTCCGCATGATGAAGCTTTAGCACCGCAACAACCTGATTTTTCGTTCCACTCTGCTAAATTTGCAAGGGACATTTTTAATTTATACCTCCGTTTAAAAATTGTAATTTATTACATAACATATGAAAGAATTATAACAAACTAATTTAAAATTTATGCTTAATAATTTTTTAAATGTTCTTCCCAAAATTCGACCGCACGATTTAACCAACCTTCTGCGATTGTCCCTTCACCTACTAAAAATTTATGCGACTTGTGATAATTTTTTACTTGCTAATTTAGCATTTTATCGTATCTGCTATGAAGCATTATTATTAAAAATTGTAGTATGCTTTGTGCTGAATGTAACAGACTTAAAATTAAATTAAAATAATTTAAAAAGCTTTAAGAGGGGAATTAAATAATTTATGCCGTATTTTAATTATTCAGGTTACGACGCTAAAGGTAAATCAACAAAAGGAACAATAGAAGCTGGCTCATCAATGCAGGCTGTCGATAAATTAACTGCGAACGGAATTGTTGTTGTTGATATAAAAATTGTCGAGGAGAAAAAAGTTACAGCCCGTCAAAAAGTTTTGCCTTTAGAAAATCATATATTTTTTTGCAGAGGTGGTTTGCCTCTTGCTGATTGTTTACGCTTAATGTCAAAACAAGTTCATGATAAAAAGATGAAGCCGGCTATTGAGAAATTATTAGCTGAAGTCGAGAGTGGACGAAAATTTCATACTGCTTTGGCGGAGTCCGGTGCTTTTCGTGAAAGTTTATGGCGCGTTGCGGAATCAGGCGAACAAAGCGGCTCGTTAATATCAGTTTTAGAGGAAGCGGCGGAGCAATTTAAATTGGAAGACGGTTTAAAACGCAAAATTAAAGGAGCTATGACATACCCTATCGTAATGGCTGTCGTTGGGATTGGTGTTGTTGCTTTTATGCTAACGTACGTTGTTCCGAAAATTTCAGAATTATTCGCTGATATGCATCAAACTTTGCCGTTGCCGACTAGAATTTTATTAGCGATGTCTGATTTTTTAGCAAATTATTGGCTGTGGCTGTTGATTGGATTTTTAGTATTACTAATCTGGATGAAACGGACTGGCCGAAGTTTTCAAATGCCGTTCATGAAAGGCATCAGCGATGAGTTAAATTTAGCGTTAGTTATGTCTCACATAAGCACGTTATTAAAATCAGGTATTCCGTTAGTACAAGCATTACGCATGGCCTCATCAATGGATATTTATAAACAACGTTGGCTGGACGCTGCTGAAATGGTTAAAGCCGGCCACAGATTTGATAAAGCACTCGAAAAAATTGGAATGCCGGAAGATACTGTAGCAGTAATTCGTGTTGGAGAGATGGGCGGTGAATTATCTGGTGCGTTGCAAAATGTTTCAGACCAGTGCCGCGAAAATGCTCAATCTAAAATGGAGCGCGTATCAACTTTATTAGAGCCGATTATGGTTTTAGGATTAGGCGTTAGCGTAGGTTTTATAGTACTTGCAATTTTAACGCCTGTATTTGATTTAGCAGGAATTGTGAAATAATTTGCTCAAACTGTGTATAGTCCGTTTTAATCTTTAATCGGATTGTGTCTATACACAAGAAATTTTTGATATTACTTTAGCCAAGCTCTTACAGCCGGTGAAGGGTGCGACGCTAATTCATCAAGTCTTTTTTGATGACGGAACATGAATTTTTTAAAATGCAGTTTCATCAACGACAACACCGGCACTAAAATTAACGGGTCGTCTGATTTTAAAAGTGTATTAAAAATTTCAGCGTCAGGAACTTTTGTAGATGGCCAACGTCTTAAAACAGGTGCAACGGCTTCAGGGAATGCGTTAGTTAAAAGTTTTTGCATAATGTCATAATCTTGGCCTGATAAATTTAAAATTAAATCTAGCGTCAATTTTTCAGAATTATTCACAAGTTCGTTAGCTAAAAATTTTCTAGATGAACTATTAAATTCTAAACTGCCAACTAAACGCGACGTAACACTATCAACATTGCCGGCCTTTAAAATTTTAGCGAGTGCTTTCAAAAATTCCTGTTCGTTAGCGCAATTTCCGGAATGCCTTAAAGCGATTTGCCTCACAGCAGGATTTTTTGAATTTAGTCTGAAAATTATCGCTTTAAGATTTTTAGATTTGGTGTTCTGAGTGATTTTTAATTCGCGTTCGCAATGGTCGAGCAGAAAATTTATTTGAGCCTTTAAATTTTCGTGACGATGATTATTATTTTCGTTTTCATCATGCGGTAACTCTTCTAACTCTTCCGGCGACAAATTTTTTAAGATTGCGTAGGAATTTGACACTTGCATATATTTAAAATCTTTTGAGCCGTCGTTTACATCAGGGTGATATTCAAGAGCTAATTTTCGGAAAGCGGCTTTAATCTCATTTTGCGACGCTCCGGGATTTAGGCCAAGAATATTTAAATGCTTTATGATTTCTTGAGTATCTATAGCAAAAACTCCCTTTTTATAAATTTTAAATTTTTAAAAATATTTTATAACAGGTTTAATCGCGTACAAAAATTTTTTAAAAAACGCCTCTAAAAAATTTAACACTTTGTTTCAAACTCGATGTGCAATTTTCTAAGTGAGCGCATAAATTTATAAAAGCTTTTTTGTAATTGTAAACGTAGTTGTAAAAATGGGGCTTATTTTTAATTTGGCAAGGATTTTTTAAATCATATTTTTAAATTTTAAAAAGTATAAAGCAGGCCGCCTCAAATTTCAAAGCTAAGCCTGCTCAAAATATTTATTATTATTTTTTAAAACTATTCCGTAACGACCGCTTCAGCTACAAAAACTTCTGCTTCTGAATGTTGCGGCTCTGGTTCTTTCCAGATTATAGCCATACCGAAGAACGTCATAGCTAACGCAACTAAAGGGTTTAACCAGTTCATAAAGCAGTAAGGCAAATAATCTAACGTCGCTACGCCTAATACTGAACTTACATAAACTCCGCAAGTGTTCCAAGGAACTAATACCGAAGTCATCGTACCGCTGTCCTCAAGTGAACGCGATAACATGACCGGAGCTAATTTTTTACCGTTAGGCCATGTCTTATTTTCAAATGCACTTCTAAACATTCTGCCTGGAACGATAATCGAAAGATACTGCTCGCTTAAAAATACGTTCGCTAAAAATGATGATGCTAAAACTGAACCGATTAACCCGAAAACAGATTTAACATGTCTCATTAAAGCAGCAAGTATTACTGATAAGAAGCCGCAGACTTCCATAATGCCGCCGAGCGATAAAGCAACAACGATTAAACAAATCGTCTCAAGCATTGAAGTCATACCGCCGCGAGTAAATAAGTTTGTTAATAATTCGCCTACCGTTGAAAATACTTCAGGACTTACAGAAAGAGCAGGCGAACCGTCAGGAAAAGCGTTAGCAAAACTTGAAGCTATTTCACGAATTGCTTGAGGGCTTACGGCGTTTGCGAATGCGTTTAAATGTTCCGGCACGTAACCTGAGAATAAAACGTTCATTGTGTCGTGAGCAGTATTGCCGTTAGCCAATGATAAAAACAAGCTTGCTGTAATTCCTGCGATAATTCCGGGAATGGCTGAGATTTTTAACGTTGCCATTAAAAGAATTATTGCCGGAGGGATAAAAGCCCATGCTGAAATATTAAATTCGGCCTTCATCATGTTTTGAATGAGAATAATTCTTCCGCCGTCCGAACCTTGAGCCGAATCTCCCATCATGAAAGCTATGACAGCCGTTAATAAAAGTGTTGGGACTGTCGTGGACATCATTGCGCGAACGTGGTCAAATAATTCACTCCCTGAAACCGCCGGTGCTAAATTCGTTGTATCGGAGAGCGGTGAAATCTTATCTCCAAAATAAGCTCCCGAAATAATAAAGCCTGCTGCTATAGGTAACGGAAGGCCAAGCCCTGCGCTGATACCTATTAAAGCAACTCCGACCGTTGAACTCGTTGTCCAGCAACAACCGGTAGCGAGCGCAACAACTACACTGATTATTAAAGCTGCTAAATAAAAATATCTCGGGTTCATGACTTCAAGTCCGTAATAAATCATCGTAGCAACTACACCGCTTTGAATCCATGACCCGACAAGACAACCAACTAAGACCAAAATTATTATCGCCTGAATTGAAACCTGTATCGCGTCCGAAATTCCCTGTTCTAATTCATGCCATGAACGTTTTAAATAGAGAACTCCGACAAGCGCAGCAAATATCGTGGCAAATAATAACGGTACTTGAGCCGGTAAACCTAACCCAAAGTGCGCGCCTGAAGCCGTTTCAACATCAACAACTCCAAACGTAACAATGAGCGCGCTAATAAAGAGCACAAAAATCGAAAGTAAAAGACCTGGTTGACGACACAAATAACATTCCTCCAATTATTAAAAACCAGAATTTTTAAACGCGCAAATTGTATAGTATTTATCGTAATTTGCAATAGATTTTTTTTTCAATTTTTTAAAAAAGTTGACACAAAAAAAAGAGCGTGTATAATATCACCCGTTGCGCCTGAGAGGGTTGGTTCTCAAAGGGAAACACGAGATAAAAACTTAATCCAGAGCAACAACGGAAGTTCTAATTTAGGACTTTGAGTAAATTGACAGCAAAATTACAGACGAGATATGAGTTTTCAATATTGGGTAGCTAGGAAAACAAAACTAACTCACAAATTTTTACTGAGAGTTTGATCCTGGCTCAGGATTAACGCTGGCGGCGTGCGTAACACATGCAAGTTGAGCGACGGTAGTGGAAGCTGGAGACAGCGGAAGCTATACGGAGCAGCGGACGGGTGAGTAATATATGAGGAGCTGTCTTTCAGCGGGGGACAACATTTAGAAATGAATGCTAATAC
>CAJODZ010000040.1 GCA_905233645.1 uncultured Synergistales bacterium
GTATTAGCATTCATTTCTAAATGTTGTCCCCCGCTGAAAGACAGCTCCTCATATATTACTCACCCGTCCGCTGCTCCGTATAGCTTCCGCTGTCTCCAGTTTCCACCACCGTCGCTCAACTTGCATGTGTTACGCACGCCGCCAGCGTTAATCCTGAGCCAGGATCAAACTCTCAGTAAAAAATTGTGAGTTTGTTTTTAATATCCTGACTTTTCGTACTTCGCAATTTATTTCATACGTTATAATGTCTTTGTCAAGTTACCGTTTAGTTTTAATTTCCTAAACCGTCCTAGAAAAACGAATTTTTAAACAGATTTGCTATCTTTCAAGCTCTCTCTCTTTTTTGAACTCGTCCGTTTTCCCGAACGCCTGAGAAATTCTACCAGCAAATTTTAAAAATGCAAGCCCCCAATTTAAAATTCGTTTACAAATCCGCTCTACGACTAGAAAAATTCATTGCACAGATTATTTACTTTTTGCCGATAAAATACTCCTCATGCCATTTGTAATACGGTCGTGAAATGATAATGCCCTCGTTTTTTTCAATAATAGTTCTAGAGTCATAGCTCTCTGCTTCAGAACCCTCAATCCAGAAAATAACGTCAGCACGTCCAGAAGTTAAAGCTGCCACTCTTGCACCTGCGTCAATATTCATAAGCTTAATATTTACGTGAAGTCTTTTAGCGATTTCTGAAAGTACAGCAACATTAAAACCAGCAGGTGTTCCGTCAGCAGCTATATAGTCTATCGGAGGCAAATCACCAGTTATAGCTACAGTTATTGTTTCGGCGTTATCAAATTTCTCGAATTGCATCGGTGTGAGGTCTTTAAAATTTTCAATGTACCTGTCTTTTAAAATAGCAAGTGTGCCGTCTTCGTCCATCTTCGTAATAGCATCGTTGAATTTATTTTTTAACGTTGCATTTTTTTCCATAAAGCCAAAATCAAAAGCGTAAGAATCACGTAAGACCCACCAGTTAAATCCCTTTAACCTGAGTTCGGGATTATTTTCTAGAAGATAAATACCTACGGGACGAATGACATTTATTAAATCAATTTCGCCTTTATCGAGAGCTAATAACATTGATACAAGATTGTCATAATATTTTATTGATAGATTTTGTAAATCTACGCCAATATAGTCTTCATCGTGAATGTCCCCAAAGGAAGGAGCTTTCATTTTACTCATTAACTCTTCCTCCGTAATGTTCAAAATAGATAAACAGCCAACGATTTCAGCCGAAGCTACACTGCTAAAACATACAGCAACTAATAAAAAACTTAACACAAATTTTTTAATCATAAAGAAGCCTCCAAATGATTTAAATTTTTATTCAACCGTTACGCTTTTTGCTAAGTTACGGGGTTTATCAACGTCAAGCTTACGCGCAACCGCTACATAATAACCTAATAATTGCAACGGAATAACAGCTAAACTCGCGGAAAAATGTTCGTCTGTTTCTGGAATGTAAAAAATAAAATCGGCCTCATCGTGTAAAAATTCACTTCCGCGCGTTATGACACTCAAAATAAAACCGCCGCGACTTTTAGCCTCGATTAAATTACTTGCGGTCTTGGCATATAAATTTTTCTGGGTCAAAATTCCAACGATTAACATTCCGCGTTCAATTAAACTTATCGGGCCATGCTTCATCTCTCCGGCGGCTATGGCTTCTGAATGCACGTAACTAATCTCCTTCATTTTGAGACTGCCTTCCATTGCTACAGCGTAATCAATGTTGCGCCCTAAATAAAATGCTCCGTCAGCGTCAATAAAACTTCCGGCAATCTCTTTAATGCGCTCCTTCTCGTCTAAAATCTCATCTATTTTTTCGGGCAGCTTTTGAATTTCGCGCACCATTTCACAATATTTCACATTATCAAGTTCACCGCGCGCCCGTGCTAACTCCATTGCTAAAATATAACAAGCTATTAACTGTCCGCTGTAAGCCTTCGTCGTTGCAACTGCAATTTCAGGGCCTGCAAGCGTGTAAAAAACATTATCGGCTTCACGAGCTATAGTACTTCCGACGACGTTCACTATTGCTAAAGTTTTAATGCCGTTATTTTTAGCAAGTCTCATGGCCGCTAACGTGTCTGCTGTTTCGCCGGACTGACTGATAATTACTGCAAGCGAATTTTTTTCAAAAGGCATTTTGCGGTAACGGAACTCTGAAGCTAATTCAACACGAACGGGAATTTTTGCTAAATCCTCTAAAACATATTGAGCAACTACTCCGGCATGATACGCTGAACCGCACGCAATAATATAAATATTTGAGACGGCTTTTAAATTTTCATCACTTAAACCGCTTTCGCTTAAATCAAATTTTTCGCCCTTCAAAACTGAACGTAATGTATCTTTGACGGCGCGGGCTTGTTCGTGAATTTCCTTCATCATGAAATGTTCAAAACCGCCTTTTTCAGCTGCTTGAGAATCCCAAGTTACACGGCTCAATTTTTTATAAACCGCATGGCCTTCACTGTCATAAAATCTTACGTCGCCTTTATTTAATTTCACGATTTCCATATTGTCTAAATAATAAACGCTGCGGGTATCTTGTAATATCGCTGAAACGTCCGACGCTAAAAAAGATTCGCCCTTGCCTTGACCAGCTATTAACGGATTATCTTTACGAACGCCCCAAACTTCGCCGGGATTATTTTTAAATAACAAGACGAAACAATATGAACCCTCAATTTTTTTAATAGCACTTGTAATAGCACTTAAAGGGTCATTATTTTCGCGGTAAAAATAATCAATCAATTTAACAGCCGCTTCAGTGTCAGTCTGTGAATAAAACGTATAACCTTTTTCGCTTAATTCCTGTTTTAACTCTTTGTAATTTTCAACGATACCATTATGAACAGCAACAACTAATAAATCATCACTCCATAAAGGGTGCGCGTTCGTGTCTGAAGGTTCGCCGTGAGTTGCCCAGCGTGTATGTCCAATTCCGCAAGTGCCTGAGAGTTGAGCGTTGTTGTTTTTAATTTTCTCGCGTAAAGTTTGTAAACGGCCTTTATTTTTTTCGACAGTAATTTTGTTATGTTCGCTGTCAAAAATCGCAATGCCTGCTGAATCGTAACCGCGATATTCTAATTTTGCTAAACCGTCTAATAAAATTTCAGCAGCTTGTCGTTCACCTGAATAACCTAAAATTCCGCACATATTTTTAAAAATCTCCTGTGATTAAAATTTTTAATAGTTTAGCGTAAAGGCTTTAAAAAATATTGAGCGTGTCTTGCTATAATCAGCCAAGAAGTTTTTATTAAATATTTTTTAAGTTAAAGGAGCAAAAATTTTTATGGACTTCAACTCGATTTACTCTGCTTGGAACAATTTTGATTTTAATTATTTATTATGGCTTCAGAATTTGCGAATTTCTATTAACAGTGAATGTTTAAATAATTTCATGCAAAACATTTCACATTTTGTGGCGTTGCAAGCTTGTTACGGTTTCGCTTTATTTGCGTTTGTCTATTGGGTTTTTAATAAACGTTTTGGCCTCTATATCGCAACATCATTCACGGCTGGCCATACGTTAAATGCGTTTGAAAAATTATGCGCCTGCATTTATAGACCCTGGATTTTAGACACAAGAATTATTCCGGCAGGAGACGCAATCGCTACAGCAACGGGATATTCTTTTCCGAGCGGACACACTTCAGCAGTAACAACTATTTGCGGCGGAATGGCAATCTTTTTAAAAAAGTACGGCTATAAAATTTTGTCATATTTATTTATCGCGCTGGTAATGTTAATTGGGTTCTCAAGAAATTATTTAGGCGTTCACACTTTAAAAGACGTTTTAACCGCTTTAATCACTGGCATAATAGTTTTGTTCGTCGTTGGAAAAATTTTTAACTTTATCGATAAACATAGAAGCTCTGAAAATATTTTTATAATATTGGGCGTAGTATTAACTTTTGCAATCATGTATTACGTTACGCATAAAGATTACCCGATTGATTATCTTGACGGCAAATTATTAGCTGACCCCGTAAAAATGCAATATGATATCTGGAATGATTTAGGAAATGTCTTAGGCTTATTATTAGGAAAATATTTTATAAAATTCCGTCCGACAGGTTTTAATTTCAAAGGCGTAATCTTAAATATTTTAGGCGTTGTATTGCTCGTCTTAATACTTAATTATTCTTTGTCATTTTTCACTGGCTTAATTGGGGCTGAATACGGAAGAACATTAACGAGCTTTGTACAACTTTTTTATATAGTCGCTGCTTGGCCGTTAGTGCTAAAAATTTTTGGCTATAGCAAATAAAAATAATAATAAAAAATCCCTCCGCCATAAAAAACGGGGGGACAATTTTTTTAATTAACACGTTCTTAAATTTTTAAACGTTTACGCCGTACTGTTTGCATAAAGCCATTAAGCCGCCGTTAAAACCACCACCGCCAGCACTAAACGTCCAGCCTCTAGCATTTCTAACTAACTCAGAAGCTACCATCGCTGTGCAGCCTAAAAAGTTCTCCGTTAAATAGTAGCGTAAAAGCTCTTTTGAAGTCGTCCCGTCAACAACACGAATAAATAAATTTGAAACTTGTGAAAAATCTTGACCCTTCGCTTCAGCGTCGTGGATAGAAACCGCAAAAGCAATCTTTGAAACATCAGCAGGTATTCTGGCAAGGTTAATATTTAATTGTTCGCTATCAAAGCTGTTAGCTCCTGTGATTTTTACTGCGCCGGATTCGTGTTCGGGATTGTTATAAAAAACAAAATCTATATCGTTTAAAACTTTTTCGTTACTTCCTAATAAGAACGCCGAAGCACTAATATCAAAATTCGAGTTTGCGTTCCAGCCTAAGCCAATAACTAAATTTGAAAGTCCGGCATTATTTTTCGCGAAATCAAATTTTTGGCCTTTAACCATTTCCACTGGATAAGCAATATTATTTACAGGGGTCGCATTTGTATTTACATTCAGATTTACATTTGAACGGGGTGCGCTTGGTGCTGTGTAAGTGTTTTGATTTTCAACGGGCTTCGCTTTTTTAACACCAGCCGCACAAAGACTAGCCAATAAATAACAACCTGCCCATATCGCCGGAGTAATATACGGTACGTCTTTTATATAAGGCATAATGTAATCTGCTACGAACGGCTTGTTTAAAAATTCACTCACTTGAGCAGGAATTTCCGGAGTTACAGCAAGATAATATAAACCACCAGCAATTAAGCCATAAACTAACGCACAAATGAATAAATTGCTTCCGGGATGACCAATTTTAAATAAAGCGCACAAACCTTGAATTACTGCCCAAACAGTTATTAAACATAATACTCCGAAAATAACAAGAGCGTATGTCGTCTGAGTGTCATATGTCCAGCCGTTGGCCTTAACGTTATTAAAAATAACCATGAATGCATCATACATCGAGCTAACACCGTCAGAACTTCCACCAATTAATGACGAGGCTATAACTGGTTGTAAAACGTTCATCGCAGCACCAGCAACAGCAAAAATCAATGCTAATAAACCCATAAAAAATTCTCCTTTAAAATCAAAAATAAAATTGCTTGTCTATTATAATTCACCGTTTAAAAGCTCTTCATAAGTTTGGCGTTCGACTTTTAATTTTGCTTCGCCGTTTTTCACAAATACAACCGCTGGACGCAATAATTTATTATAATTTCCGGCCATGCTGAACGTATATGCTCCAGTGTTATAAATTGCTATCACATCGCCGCGCCTGGCCTCATTTAAATTTGAACGCTCAATCAAAATATCTCCGCTCTCACAACAACGCCCAACTATGCTCACAGGAATATTATTATTTTTTACGGTCATGCTGTTGCCATTTAAATTATTTATATTTATTGCATCGTATTCAGCCCCGTATAATGCAATTCTCGGATTATCAGCCATTCCGCCGTTAACAGCAACGTAAATTATTTCAGGCAGATATTTAACATTTTCAACCGTGTATAACATAATTCCAGCTTCTGAAATTATCCAACGTCCTGGCTCGATTATTGCTTTTGGCCGTAATAAATTATGTACTTTGCATTCGCGCTCTAATATTTCCATTAAGGGTGATACAAAATTTTTTAACGCTACACTTTTTAAATTTGGATTTTTCACAGCTCCTAAGCCGCCGCCAAAATTTAATTCCTGCGTCGTAAAATCTAAATCACGTTTTAACCGCAAAATTACTTTTATGATTTTTTCCAAGCCCTGTATATGGTCAATCGGGTCAAATAATTGCGAACCTACGTGAAAATGTAAGCCCGTTAAATTTATATTCGCGTCATTCATCGAAAATTTAACAGCGTCGTTTAACATCTCACCTTCAGCGGGAAAACCAAATTTTGAATTTTTATGACCCGTAGCTATGTGTGAATGAGTGTGTGCGTTCACGGCTGGCGATACTCGTAATAATATGTTGGCCGTAAAATTATTCGCGCGCGAAATTTCTGAAAGTATTTTTAATTCATCAGGGTTATCAACAATAAAACGCCCTACTCCTGATTTAACACCTAATAAAATCTCATCAGCACTTTTCGCGTTGCCATGCATTTCGATTTTTTCAGCAGGAAAATTAGCTTTTAAAGCCGTCATCAATTCTCCGCCCGAAACTACGTCTAACCCTAAGCCTGAATTTTTTACAAGTTCGGCCATGTATTTAATCAAAAACGCTTTACCGGCATAACACGCAAATGTATTCTCGTAACAATTTATAAAATCGTTCTTAATCTCATTTAAACGCGCGTTTATAATATCTTCATCGTAAACGTACAAAGGCGTGCCGTAATTTTTAGCAAGCTCTAAACAATCAACGCCGCCCCATTTGAAATTTAAACTCGAAATAGTAAAACACTCCCCCTGAAATATTTTTGCGTTAATATTATTATATTCACCATGAAAAAAATATTAGCTCTGTCTGAACTTGAATATAACTTTGATCTTCAAAATGATATACGCGCTGAATTTCCGTCGAGATTTATTTATTTATCCGGAAAGATTATCAGAGCGCTTAAATTAAATAATGACACTCGGCCTAAAACATTAGACCAGTGGTTTGAATTATGCCATCCCGAAAATCATAACGTTATCCAAAAAATTGAGTACGCAATATCTAATTCAAACACTCACGAAAACTTTTTTACTATCACCAGAAAATTATATTGCGGCGATGGCGTTTATCGTCCGTTTAGGCTTGAAGCTTTTTTAAAACGTAATTCTAACGGTGCTGTGATAGAACTCTTAGGCAAAGAGACACCTTTATTAACGGCCTGGCTTGAAAATTTTGCTAACGAAGGCGATTTAATTAGACTTGATAATAATAAAATTTATGAGGCCGTAAACGTTCAAGGGATAATGACTTTGCGCGATTTAGATTTAATTCAGGACGCTGAACAGGAAAATTTAAGATTAAGGCGCGAAATTCAAAGACGGATTTTTAACGCTAACGCTCTGTTTAAAGATGACACGGCCAGCGAAAATAATAATCATGACGAGATTAAAGAGCGTCTTTCAAAAATTATTAACTCCGCTTTAAACTCGTTGAACAGCAATAATAAATTACGTGCGCTTAAAAAGATTTTGCCCGAAAAAAATATTATCGTTGGTGTTATAGGCTTGGCCGGCAGCGGGAAATCGTCTTTTATAAATGCGCTGCTCGGTGAAAAATTATTACCTGAAAGCAACAGCTCAAAAATCAATGTTCCGGTTTTTTGCTCAAACGGAGATACTCGGCACGCGGTTATTTATTATCAAAACGGAATGACCGCAAAAATTTCAGGCGATAAATTAAACTCAATTAAAAATTTATCAAGCAACGAATTTAATTCAGGCAATAAACACGGTATTGAACGCATTGAATTTGTGATACCAGGCGCAATAATTCCTGACGGCGTTAAATTTGTCGACACACCTTCATTAAATTCAGCCGGCGAAAATATCGTAATGCGTAATTTAATTCCCGAACTTGATTTTATTATTTATATAACTCCGTCAAGGGCTGCACTTAGAAAATACGAACGCGAATTTATAAACACTTTGGGTGAGAGAATTATTTTTATACTTTCAGAAATAGACACCGAACGCGATGATACTGAAGCAGGCAGAATTATTACAACGAGCCAGAATAAAATTGCAAACGCTATCGCTAAAATTAAAAATATATATGACAAACCGGTTATCCCTGTATCAGCTAAAACCGCGCTTGAAAAATTTTATGACCGTAAATCAAATGAATGGTTAAACGCGAATTTTGACAGTGTGGTTAAATTATTTGCTCAATTTAAAGATAATGCTTTCAAAAATGCTTTATATCTCCGTGCGGAGCGTTTAATGGACACGTTAAGCATAGCCGTTAAAAACAGAATGTCCGCGTCTATAAAATGGCGTGTTCGTGAAAATTTAGACGCGGTTAAAAATTTAATAGCTGAATTTGAAAACGATATCCCGAATATTTCAGAATATGACAGCGTTTTTGTCGAAAATTTAGATGACGGAGATGATAATAATAAAAATTTAATCGCTTCGCTGTTTACGTCAATGCGTGAACGCGAGTTTAAGAGCAAATTTTTTGAGTTGAGTGCTTTTAAATTTAACAAACGAATTATTTTATTAGCACCAGACCAAAGCGACAGCCTGAAATTATTTTCAAGACTTGCGCACGATATTAAATTAACGCAAACATTTTCTAATGACGGATTTTTATATTCCGGCGACGATGAAATTTTAGGACGTGATTTTTCAGCGAAAAGAATTTCTAATTTGCACGACGATATTTTAATTGCGCCTTCAGATGAGTTTTTGAGCGATAAGAATTTAAATTACAACGAAATTTTTTCCGAGCGTGTCCCTGTGATAAGCCTTGACCTTGCGCGGATAGACACTGGATTTTTTGAATTAGAGAACGCCAAATATTTTGACGCGCTGAAAAATTTTCAATGGGTGTTAGCTTTTGGAAGCGGAGCGTTTTTTGATATTAAGCCTGATGATTTAAATAAACACGTTCCGGAACGCTTAAATGATTTTCTGAAAAAGCACTTGTTAAAAATGCCGGAGTTATTCATTTACGAGAACTATCAAATTAAGCACGCCGCTTTTTAAATTTACAAAACCCCTGCTCTAAAAACAGGGGCTATTTTTACATTAAAAAGCTATTCTCTTCCGAAATGTTTAGCGAAATCTTGACTGGAAATTTTTAAAGCAACCGGCCTTCCGTGAGGACATGTAAAAGGCTGTTCGCATTCGTTTAATTTTTGCCATAAGATTAAAGCTTCATGACTTGAAATTTCGGACGTGAGTTTTACAGACATTTTACAAGCTTGCGTCGCCCAAGTTCGCCATAAAATATTTTTAATATCGCCGTCCTGATTTTGCCGTAAAGCGTTTAAAGACATTCTCAACAAAACATCAGGCTCAAAAAATTCGGACACCGCCGCCGGAACTCCTTTTAATGCCAAACCGTTAGAAGTATTTTCGATTTCAAAGCCGTTGCGATTGAGTTCGTTAATATATTCCTGCGTTTCGAGAGCTAACGTTGGGTGTAATAAAACCGGAATTAACAAGTGTTGAACATTTTCAGACTTGGCCGCGATATTTTTAATACGTTCATAATTTATACGTTCGTGCGCCGCGTGAGGGTCAATAATTACTAATTCGTCTGGTGTGTCAAAAATCAAATAGCCGCTCGAAATTTGGCCAAGATATTTAATTTGAGTTTGAGTTTGAGTTTCAGGCTGTAAATTTTCGCTTACGGTTTGATTTAAATCGCTGAAAAAATCTTTTTGCGCAGGAATTTTTTTAACGGGTTCAAAATAATCGCGTGCGTTTGATGAATTTGCCGGCTTATGAAAATTATTACTCGCGTTAAAAAATCTTCCTGGACTTAAATTTGATTTCGGGCGTGAGAAATTTTCAGCATTTGAATTAAAATCACTGCGTGAAAAATTATTGCCTGTTTTTGAGTTTGAAATATCTCCAGCAAAATTTTCGTGTTCACCTGTAATAAATTTTGGCACTGAACCTAAATTTGATGACGCGATTTTAACGGCTTCATAAATTTCAGACGGGTATCTAAAACGCACTTCAGCTTTTGTCGGATGAATATTAACATCAACTAACGAAGGCTCAAGCGTGAAGAACAAAGCCCAATTACCATTTAAATCTCTAGCGGCTGAGTTTACGGCTGTTTTAATGGCATTATCATTAACGGCGCGTGAATTTACGAAAGCTGTAATATCTTTGCGGCCGTACTTTGATTGAAACCAGCACTCTAAATTTAAGTGAGCGGTTTTAGATTTTACGCATTGGATTTCGGCATCATTGCCCCATAATTTTTCAAGAACACGTTTTTTTTCGCCAGAGCCGTCTGTTGACAAAATAATTTTGCCGTCATTTTCGAGTGTAAAAATAATATCCGGTCTGCAGATTGCGTATTCTCTTATAAGACTTGCGCAACGTTTTAATTCACCTGTAGCAGATTTTAAAAATTTTCGTCTAGCCGGTAATGTTCCGAATAAATTATCAATTTGAACGCGCGTCCCTTTATTACAATTTAATTGTTCATGTTGAATTATTTTGCCGTTCAAAGTTTTAATAACGCCTCCCATTTCTGAACCGGCCATTTTAGAAATTATTTCAACATCAGCGACAGCGACCAAACTAGCTAACGCCTCACCTCTATAACCAAGCGTAGCGATTTTTTCTAAGTCTTCGACGTTTTGAATTTTGCTTGTAGCGTGATATTCGATAGCTAAAGGCAACTCATCGAACGCGATACCCATTCCGTTATCATCGACGACTATTTTCAAGCGTCCTCCGTCTGTTAGCGAAACGGTAATTTGATTTGCGCCAGCGTCGATAGAATTTTCAACGAGTTCTTTAACGGCAGAGGCAGGACGTTCAACGACTTCACCTGCTGCGATTTTGCTCCATACATCTTGTAACAAACTTTTTATAAATGACATGATGCAAATTATAAAGACATGTGATTTAATATTAACGTCTTAAAAATAAAATATCTGACCAAATAAAAATAAGTCCTATTTTTTGCAACTACGTTTACAACTACTGGAAAGCTTTTATAAAATCATGCACGAACTTTTTTAGCGGCGTATTATTTTTAAAACAAAGTGTTAAATTTTTTAAGCGTATATTTTCAAAAATCAATTTGACCAAATAAAAAGCCGCACGTTTTAATCCGTACGGCTAAATTTATATTCTTGATTAAAATTTTGCTGCGCTTTCTCCTGCAATACGTCCGAAAATTACAAAATCAGCGACAGCGTTCCCGCCTAAACGATTTCCGCCATGAACACCGCCCGTAATCTCGCCAGCCGCAAATAATCCAGGAATAATCGCATCATCAGCCTTTAAAACACGCGCTTGTTCGTCAATTTTTAAACCGCCCATTGTATGATGAATACCAGCTGTAACTTTGATTGCATAAAATGGCGATTTGTCTAACGGTAACGCAAAACTTGTACGGCTAAATTCAGGGTCATTGCGGTTTTTAACGTATTCGTTCCAGTTTTTCATAGTCGTAGCAAAATCTTCAGCCGGAATTTCTAAAACGTTCGCTAATTCTCCAAAAGTGTCGCCCTGTTTTGTATAACCTTTTGAAATATAGCCTTTTATAACTAAAGATTTATCAGCCATATTTTGATCGATGATTAAATATGAGAATGAACCGGTCTGCGCTATCTCTGCTGCTGAAACAACGTCGCGCGTCCCCGTCTCGTCAATAAATCTTTTGCCCTCTTTATTCACAAGTATTGCTCCGTCGCCGCGTAATCCTTCTGTGATTAAAGCCGCTGTGTCAAATTGAACGGTCGGGTGAATTTGAATTTGCTCCATGTCAACGACTGCCGCTCCAACTTCTTGACCCATTAAAATTCCGTCACCTGTAATACTTGGTGCGTTAGTTGTCATAAAACCTGCTAAGGCCGGATTAAATTTTGCTACCATTTTTAAATTCGCTCCAAAACCTCCGGCGGCAAGAATAACGGATTTTGCTTTAACAGTAATTTTATTCCCGTGCTTGCCTTGTGCTAAAACGCCTGTAACTTTTCCGGTATCGTCCGTTAAAATTGATGTTGCCGTTGTCTCCGTGAGAATTTTTATATTTTTACGGGCTTCACATGCTTTTTCGAGAGCCGGAATTATATACGTACCAACCGGAATAACTTTTTTATCAGCGTTTAAGGGTCTGTGTATTCTTTTGACTGAAGCTCCGCCAAATGCACGGACAGATTGTAAATCAATTCCGATTAGCAAGCGTTTCAACAAGAACAGGATTATTTACACCATGACCACCGATTAAAGTATCAAGCTCCATGAGTTCTACACTGTCAAAATATCCGCGTTCGCTTTCTGGTTTTGCGTTATATTCTTCAAATTGGGTACGGACTTTTTCAGCAAGTTTTTTAATTATTTCGTTTTCCTGCCATTTTTCAGAAGCCGTCTTTAAAATTTTTTCAACGCCGTTGTTCTCAGTGAATGAATTTTGATTTTGTTCCGGAGTGTGAGCCGCATTCATTCCTCCTGTAGCACGTGCTGAATTTCCGCCTACGATTGACTGTTTCTCAAGGACGATTACATTTTTCCCTAAATCAGCGGCTGTGATTGCGGCAACCATTCCAGCTCCGCCAGCACCAACTATTACAATGTCAGTGTCAAAATTTTCGTCCGGCTCTTTTGCTGCTGTAATTTTTTTCTTGTAATCTTCAGGATTAACGCCGGCATTTTTTAAAGCTTGTTCTGTTGCGAGAATAACAGCGTTTGATGTAAAAGTCGCTCCGCTAATTCCGTCAACGTTAATTGAATTTGCTTTTACGATTTCTTCGGGTAAACGTTCAATCGCGATTGAGCCAACGCCTTGAGTTTCTTTCGGGCCTGCTGCTTTTAACTCGTGAATTTTTCCGTCAACTAATTTTAAATCAACCGTAACGGAATTTTTCCCGCCGTAACCGTCAACTGTCGCCGTTCCCGTAACTATACTTTTGATTTCGCGTTCGGCAAATAAAGCAATACATACAAGAGCGGCAAAAGATACTAATAAAAATACACGTCTCTTCATTTTAAAAATAACCTCCTCTGAAATGTTCAGAATGTCTAAATTCTAAGCATGATTTTAAAAAAATAAAACCCCCGTGTTTTTGTGCATGGGGGAATTTTTTTATGATGCGAAATTATTTCATGCGAAATTTTTTAAATAGACGCTGAATTTTATGCTTAAATTTATTTTTGAGTTTAAACCACACATACGACAAAGCGTTTTTCGGCAATCTGCGCAAAATCAAATAAGCTGTTCTTTTATCGTATTTTATTTCTGCAGCTTCCATATGTGTAATATCAAATTCGCTTAACGTTTTTAATTTAGGCTCAAGTTTTAAAGCATCGTCTAGCCATTTTTCAGAATACGCACATAACTCAACGAGACGTTTATTTATTTTCTCGTAATCGACGTGATTTAGTTTAAAATTTTCTTGCAAAATTATTTTGGCTGAATTTAAAACATTTTGAGATATATTAAGGTTTTCAGCGTAATCGTCAAATCGAATAAGACCGCGTTTTTCATTTTTTATGGCAATGAATTGTTTTTGCATTTTTACGCGGGTCTTGAGCATCTGTGATTATGACGTATTCGCAATCCATTTCGTTGGCAAATTTTTTCAACGCTTGAATTTTTTCGGAGGAATAATCCAAAATATAAGCGCAAATATAATTTTTTTCGGGCATTGCTTTATTCGACTTGGCTGCAAGCTTGTAATACTCTTCAACATTTGGGAGGAATACCGGGTCAATCGCCCATTGTCCATCAACGCCGAAAGATTTTTTTAAAAATTCAACACCGGATTTTTCACGTATAGAGATTGCGTCAAAACGACTTAAATAGTACGAGTACTTTACTTGCTCTTGGTACGTGTAATTAAATTTATTGTGTCCGAATGAAGCTGCATACGCTATCTTCTTTTTATTGGCAAAGACAAAATCTAAAAATACGCACTCGCCCATACCTTTATAAATTGCATTGCCCCAAATTTGGTCAGAACCGACTAAAAAGCAGTCAACAAAATCATTAGCTTTTCTCATTTCAAATTTGTTAGTGTATCTTTCAACGTAAGCTTCCTCATCGTATGGAGATGTTATAAATAATTCGGGACGGTCAGCAGGCTGTAACGGCGCTCCTTTAGGACAACTTATTAAGCATACTTTATAACCGCGTTTTTTCAAAATTGTATAAAGCGCATAATATGTCAAGTGTGCCCCATAGTTTTTAAAGCACCATGTTCCTAAAATTCCTATATCGTATTTGAGTTTCAAATTAAAAATAACCTCCTCTGAAATTTTGAGAATATTTAAATTTTTAAGATGTTTAATTAAAATTAGGCGTAAATTTTTTCGGTTAGGTGATTTTAACATGATTAAAGAGGCTATCGCAAAAATTGTTAATAAAGGCGATTTGACTTACGAAGAAGCTTACGCGGTTATGAACGAAATTATGAACGGCGAAACCACTTCAACTCAAAATGCCGCGTTCTTGGCCGCATTATCAACTAAGAGCGCAAAAGCTGAAACAACAGACGAAATAGCAGGTTGTGCCGCCGCAATGCGTGAACATGCTCTAAAAGTTGATACACAAAATAAATTTGATGTTTTAGAAATTGTCGGGACTGGCGGAGATAATGCTCACAGTTTTAATATTTCGACAACATCAGCGTTAGTCGCTGCCGCAGGCGGTGTAAAAGTTGCTAAACATGGAAACCGCGCAGCGTCGTCTCAATGTGGAACAGCTGACTGTTTAGAGGCACTCGGTGTAAATATCAATCAATCGCCGGCAAAATGTTTAGAGCTTTTAGAAAAAGTCGGAATGTGTTTTTTATTCGCGCAAAAATATCATTCATCAATGAAATATGTTGGAGCTATCAGAAAAGAATTAGGCTTCAGAACAGTATTTAATATTCTTGGCCCTTTAACAAATCCAGCAACCCCGAACATGCAGTTACTTGGAGTTTATGACGCATATTTAGTTGAACCGTTAGCACAAGTCCTCGTAAATTTAGGCATTAAACGCGGAATGGTTGTTTATGGCGAAGATAAACTCGATGAAATTTCATTAAGCTCAACCACAAAAGTTTGTGAGATTAAAGACGGCTGGTTTAAATCTTACGTAATCGCTCCTGAAAATTTTGGGCTTAAACGTTGCACAAAAGAAGATTTAAAAGGCGGAACACCTCAAGAGAACGCAGAAATAACACGCGAAATTTTGAAAGGTGCTAAAGGTGCAAAGAGGGACGCTGTTTTAATGAATGCAGGCGCAGCGTTATACATTTCCGGTAAAGCTGAGAGCATGAAAGACGGAATTGCATTAGCTGAAAAGATTATCGACAGCGGTAAAGTTCTTGAGACGCTCGAAAAATTTATTGAAATCAGCAACACGCCGGACTAATTTAAAAAGATGAGTATATTAGACACGCTCGCTGATTTAGCTAAAAAACGTGTAGAGAATGCTAAAAAAATCACGCCCGTTGATGAAATTAAATCGCGGGCTTTTAAATTTAACAGTTCTCTTGAAAATTTTGCATTTGAAAATGCTTTAAAACGTCCCGGACTTTCGTTTATATGTGAATGTAAAAAAGCTTCGCCGTCAAAAGGTTTAATCGCGCCTGAATTTGATTATTTAAAAATTGCTCGTGAGTATGAATTAGCCGGTGCTGATTGTATATCGGTCTTGACTGAACCTGAATATTTTTTAGGCTATGACGAATATTTAAGGGAGATTGCTAACGCTGTAAAAATTCCGTGCTTGCGTAAAGATTTTGTGATTGATGAGTACATGATTTATCAGACTAAATTATTAAATGCTTCAGCAATACTTTTAATTTGCGCACTGCTTGATGAAAATATTTTACGCGAATATATTTCGACGTGCGATAAATTAGGATTAAGCGCGTTAGTTGAGGCTCATGATGAAGAAGAGATTAACAAGGCTTTAAATTCCGGCGCGCGTGTGATTGGTGTCAATAATCGAAATTTAAAAGATTTTTCAATGAACACGGACAATGCTTTAAAATTACGCAAGCTAATCCCTGAAAATATTTTATTTGTATCAGAAAGCGGTGTTAAAAATTCCGATGACATTAAAAAAATTCGTGACAGTGGTGCGGACGCTGTTTTAATTGGTGAAGCGTTGATGAAAGCACCGGATAAAAAATCTTTACTGACTGAATTTAAATCATTATGACAAAAATTAAATTATGTGGTCTATCGAGGCCAAGCGATATCGAAATTGTAAATGCTTTAATGCCGGAATATATAGGATTTGTATTTTTTGAAAAGAGTTCGCGCTATATTACTCCCCAAAAAGCAAATGTGTTAAGGCGAATGCTTGACCCCGAAATTTTTAGCGTAGGGGTTTTTGTAAATCAAGAGCCGGAATTTATAGCTGAACTTTTTCATGAGGGCATTATAAATTTTGCGCAACTTCACGGGAATGAAGACGAATTTTATATTGAACGCTTGCGCGTTTTAGCTAATATTCCGATTATTCAAGCATTCAAAATTAAAAGCGAAAACGATGTTTTAAAAGCCTTGAAGAGCGAAGCTGAATTTATATTATTTGATGCCGGCAACGGTTCTGGGGAAATTTTAGACTGGCAACTTTTGAGCGAAATAAAAATTTCACGGCCGTATTTTTTAGCTGGTGGTTTAAATCCTGAAAATGTAATTGACGCGATAAAACTTTTAAATCCTTTTGGCGTTGACGTTAGTTCAGGAATTGAAAGCACACCAGGAATTAAGGACGCAAGAAAAATCAATGCATTTGTAGAAAATGTGAGGCGCACTTATGAGGCTTAATTATTTTTGCTAATACAAAAATCAGCAAAAAGCCAATAATTTTAACTATGGTGATGTAGAGTTGTCATGTGTTTAATATTATGTTCAGAAACGGTTGAAAATTCGAGTGTGTGTATAATTTGATTTATACTTTAAAAATTTTTCAAGGAGGCTCTTTAAAAAATGCGAATGAATACGAAAAAATTTATATTAGCTTTAATATCAACTATAGTAATTTTAATTTTTAGCATGGCCGCTTACGCTGACAGAATTGAAACGTTTAAAGTTTTCCCGACCATAGGAATTTGCGTAGGGAACGGCGTTAGAATACGTGAAGACCCTGACACTAATTCGGAAATTACAGGTAAATTGTTTGAATTTAATCGTGTCGTTGTTTTAGGTGTAACAGCCGTCAACGGTGAAAAATGGTACGAAATCGAACACACTGAGCAAAAAGGTACGGGCTGGGTTTTTGGGAAATATATTCAGCCGCTCTTCATGGAAGAAGAACAAAAAGAACCAAGTATAAAAATTATTACAGACTTATTTAGATTTATTGGCTCAAAACCTGTAAGAGCAATGGTTAATATGGGCGAACCTAATTCAATGCCTAGACAATTTATAAGCGGCGATGTCAGAAATTTTTATAAAAATTTATACATGTGGGACGGCGTAGAAGCAGCGTTTTTGAATAATAATCCGGTGTTTATTTATATTGCTAAACCTGGTTTAAAAAATTCGTTTGGCGGAATTAAAATCGGTTCAAATATTTCTGCGGTTGAAAAACTTTTAGGCTCTCCCGACGAAAAATCAGACAGTTATTATAAATATACAGTGAACGAAATCACAGCTTTGTCATTTGGATTTTCGAGCGACAAAAAAGTTACAGACATAACCTATCAAATTTATTACGATATCGAACCGGATTAGCTTTAAAAAATAAAAATTAAAACACCCTCAGGCGGGGTAAAAGGTCTAAGGGTGAATTTTTTGTCTTAAATTAAAAATTGCGCTTAAAAATTTAACGTTCTGGCTCTAATAATCCGTAAGCCCCGTTTTTGCGCGTGTAAACTACGTTCATATCGCCTGTTTCAGCATTTTGGAACATAAAGAACGAGTGTCCGATTAATTCCATTTGCATAATAGCTTCTTCCGGCGACATCGGGTGTATCTGAATTTTTTTCACTTTGCTGATTTCTGGAAGGTCGCTTACTTCTTCCGGCTCTTCAAGACTAAATGTGAAATCTGTTACGCTTAATTGAGCATGGTCTTTGAGGTACGAATTATATTTTTTAATTCTGCGTTCGAGATTTTTCAAAGCCTGGTCAAAAGCAGTTCTCGGGTCGTGCGCGTTTTCTTCGGCTCTCAAAATAACGCCGTTAGCATTTGCTGTAGTTTCTACGTTAAAATTGCCTTTGTGCTGACTTACGACAATTTGACAGTTTAAAATTTTCTTGAAAAACTTCTCCATGCGCGAAATCTTTTTTTCCATGTAATCGCGTAATTTGTCTTCAATATCCGCACCGCGCTGAACAAAACGAATATCCATTCTTAAAACACCTCCGTTGTGTAAAAAAATTATATTATATTTAGCCTAATTCAAAGACAGTGTTTTTATTTATTTGCCTGTACTTCCAAAACCTGATTTATCACGTTCAGTTGTGCTTAAATCTTCAGGATTAACAATTTCAAAATCAGCACGAACGACCGGAGCAATTACCATTTGGGCAACTCGTGAACCGGCTGTAATTTTTACGGGAGTGTTATTAGCGTTGAAGAGGATAATTTTTATCTCACCCCTATAATCAGCGTCAATCGTGCCGGGAGAATTTAACACCGTGATTTTTTTCAAAGCCATTCCTGAACGAGGGCGTATTTGAATTTCATAACCGTCAGGAATTTCGATTTTTAAACCAGTTGGAATTAACGCGATATCATTAGCCTGAATTTCGACATCATCAACAGAATACAAATCAGCACCAGCCGCACCGACAGTTTTATATTCAGGGATTATTGCGTTTGAATTTAATTTAGCGATTTTAATTTTTAACATGATTAGTCTTTAAGAATTTTTAAAAAACTCAAGAATTTTGCTCCTGAAAATTTTATAAAACGGTTTTTCTAAAAACATAATATGAGACGCGCCTTCAATTATTTCGAGCTTTGATAATTTGTTAGGCAGCGTGTTAAAAGCTTCTGTGCACAATTCCGGCGATACGTAATCATCTTTTGAACCAACAATAATTAAAACCGGCACGGTAATTTTTGACGTTGGGATTAACCTTTTTTCGGGCGATACTAACAAATCTCTGCGTCCTCCGTTTGGGCTTTTATCTTCGTCATATTTCCAGCAGTTTGCTAAAAAATTATTAACGACTTCCGGCTCTGCAATTTCGTAGTTAATAGTTTTGTCCTCGTTTACTTGGAAATCGCCAGCCGCATGAAGCCAAGTATTTTTATTAAAATCATTTTCAACGTTGACTTCTCCTAAACCTGCAACAATCGGAGCGTAAAGCACAAGCCTTTTTACAAGTTCAGGATATCTTGCAGCGAAGCGTCCTGAAATTACAGACCCCCAGCTCCAACCCATAATGTTTATCTTTTCGTATTTACTGTTATTTAAGATGAATTTAACAGCGGCGGCAACATCTTCAACTGCATAATCTGTATCAGGTGTGAAACCGTTTTCAACTTTTTGCGAGCGTCCATAACCTGCAATATCTAAAAGCCAAACGTTAAAACCATTATCAGCGAAAAATTTTACGAGACTATAATCGCCGTACTCAACGTTAAATTCATGCGAAGAATATGTGAGGCCATGAATTAAAATAAGCGGCTCTCTTTCTGGAGATAAAGACGAATTAAAACGTTCGAGATGAAGTTTTATGCCGTTACGTTCAAGCGGAAAAATATCGCAGTTAATTTCAGCATCAGCCTGAGCAGCAATTACAATTACAAATAACATTAAAGCAAACAGTTTTTTTAGATACCTTTTCAACGTGAAAAACCTTCCTGAAAAATCGAGAATAAATTTGCGTTAATAATACAACACGTTGCAAATAAAATTTTTTCGTGATAATATTCAGCGCGTTTTGAATTTGGCCTCATCGACTAGCGGTCTAGGTCGTAGCCCTCTCAAGGCTAAAACACGGGTTCGAGTCCCGTTGAGGCTACCAATTATAAAAATCCAATTATCTTCACTAATTCTCACCGACATTCAGAAAGTACACAAATCCATTTCACATAATTTTTTACGCAGTATTTTGTGCTTCTAAGATAGAAAATTTAATACTTGCCTCAATATTTAAATACAGCGGTGTATAATGCAAATCATGTTTTTTTATTCATTAGGTTCAGGAGGTTGCTTTCTCATGAAAAAATTATTACTTGCTGTTTTGGTCTTGGCTGTAATCGGTGTCGGAAGTTATTATTATTTCTGCGACAAAGATGTAAAAACTTTTAGTCTCGATGTTAATGCTAAATCACCCGCCCCAATTCAAACTCAGGCTAAATTAAAAAATATCGACAATCTCAAAAATCAAAAACTTGCTGCTCAACGCGGAACGGTCGGACAGTATATTGCTGAAGATTTATTAGGTGAAGAGAATAAAAATTTGCTCACAACTTTTGAAAAATATGTTGATGCGATTTCGGCTTTACGTCAGCAAAAAGTTCGCGCCGTCGTCATGGATGAAATGCCTGCGAAAAGATTTGTTAACGACGTTAAAGGGCTTGTAATTATGAAACAAGAATTATCAGTTGAAAATTACGCTATCGGTTTTAAAAAGGGTAATGCTGAATTATTAAACCGCGTTAATCAAGCCTTGAAAGATATTAAAGCAGACGGAACGTTAAATAAAATTTTCGAAAAATATTACAACGGCGATTTAGACAAGATTAACCCTGCTGAAATAGATTTTAATTTAAACGCTACGGGCGGAAAATTGGTCATTGGGACAGAAGCAGGATTTGCTCCGTACGAATTACGCGTTGGCGAAAGTTATATCGGAATTGATGTCGAAATGTGTGCGGCCATTGCTAAAGCTCTCGTAATCGAAAACATGAACTTTGACGCTTTGCCTATGGCTGTATCAACGGGTAAAGTCGATATGATTTGCGCAGGGATTACAGTTACAGACGAACGCAAACAAAATATGGACTTCTCAGATGATTACGTTGAAGGTGCTAAACAAGTCGCTGTAGTTTTGGCTGATGACTATGAGGAATAGCAATAACAAATTTTCTCGCGGCGATTATTTTTTATGGGCTTTCGCTGTAATAATTCTGGTGCTGTTGTTTCAATCAGGATTTTTTACGGCGGAAGCTTGGCAAGATTTTGGACGGCGTTTTTATCAAAATTTTGTTTATCAAGAGCGTTATATGATGCTCGTAAACGGTTTACGCTCAACAATTTTTATGACTAGTTTTGCAACGTTAATAGGCTTAGTCGTCGGAGTAATTGTCAGTGTAATTCGTGTCGCTCATGAAGGCGGTGTACATATTCCAGTTTTAAACGCGATTGCTAATTGTTACGTTGCTGCTTTAAGAGGGACACCCGTAATGGTTCAGCTCTTAATTTGGAATTTTACAGTTTTTGCATCAGCACGTGATTTAAATACTCAATATATCGCGATTTTAGCGTTCGGTTTAAATTCAGGAGCATACATTGCAGAAATTTTCAGGGGCGGTATCGGCTCAATAGACAGAGGACAAATGGAAGCGGCTCGTTCGTTGGGTTTATCGTACGGGACTTCGATGCGTTTTGTAATTTTGCCCCAAGCTATTAGAAATGTAATCCCGATGTTGTTTAATGAATTTATAGTTTTATTAAAAGAGACTTCCGTAGCTGGTTATATTGGCATTGATGATTTGACACGCGCCGGACAAAATATTCAAGCTCTCACAATGGAACATTCACAGCCTTTGTTAATGGTTGCGTTAATTTATCTCGTAATCGTAATGTTTTTGAGCAGTCTTGTCCGCCGTCTTGAAAAATATTTGAGCCGTAGTAAGAGAGGTTAAACGTTAAATGATTATTGAAGTCGAAAATTTAAAAAAGTCTTTCGGAGAATTAAACGTCTTAAACGGAATTACTACGGGAATTAACAAAGGTGAACGTATTGCAGTCATCGGGCCTTCAGGTTCTGGGAAGAGCACTTTTTTACGCTGCATAAACCGAATGGAAGAGCTAACTTCAGGAATTATAAAATTTAACGGCGAGGATATTACTTCACAGGATTGCGATATAAATTTAATTCGTCGTCATATAGGAATGGTCTTTCAGCATTTTTATTTATTCCCTCATTTAACTGTTCAGCAAAATATTACGCTCGCTCCAGTGCAATTAAAAATCATGTCTCAAAATGAAGCACTCGATAAAGCAAAATATCTATTGGAGCGCGTAGGCTTGGCTGATAAATTAAACGAATGGCCTGACAAATTATCCGGCGGTCAAAAACAGCGTGTCGCAATCGCACGGGCTATGGCCATGAACCCTGAAGTATTATTATTTGATGAACCAACGAGCGCGCTTGACCCTGAAATGATTGGTGAAGTACTTGACGTTATGAAAGAATTAGCTAATTCGGGAATGACAATGTATCTAGTTACTCACGAAATGGGTTTTGCGAAGGAAGTTGCTGACAGAATTTTATTTATCAATCAGGGCGAAATTTACGAAGAGGGTACGCCTTCAGAAGTTTTTGACAATCCTAAAAAGCCGCGAACGATAGAGTTTTTATCAAAAGTTTTAAGACGTTAAATTTTTAAAATAAGCGAAGCAGAAAATTTTTTAACAACACAACTGCTCCGCTTTTTAATTTATAAAATTTCTAAGCTTTGATTATCGTTAATCGTTAAACATTCATGGCCGGACGGCGTAATTAAATAATCATCTTCAATTCTTAAACCGCCTAAACCCTCGATATAAATTCCTGGTTCAACCGTTACAACGTCGCCAGCTTGTAAAATATCTTGTGAAGTCGGAGATAAGCGCGGCGTTTCATGAACTTCAAGCCCTAAGCCATGACCTAAACCATGTAAAAAATTTTCGCCGTAACCGGATTTTGAAATAATTTCGCGTGCGATTGCATCTATCTCACGACCTGATACTCCGGGTTTTAAAGCGGCTGCTGCTGTTTGATGAGCGTCAAGCAAAAT
>CAJODZ010000041.1 GCA_905233645.1 uncultured Synergistales bacterium
CAGCATGAACATGAGCGGAATTCCTGTTGCTGGCACTCGTAACGCTAATTCTTCTGAAATCCCTGAGTATGATTTAGCCCGAATGATAAGAGTTAATCCTGATTTTACGACTTATCCCGAAACGAACGGAATTATTTGGCGCAAATATACTTCAGTGTCATATTCAGCGAACGGCGGTACAGAGATTACACGTTTATATATAATTTTTGGCCGCAAAGGTCTTGAAGATAATTGGTTAAAATGGAACATCGCAACACCTGAAAACGGAAGCATTAAAATTTTACGCGCAAGCATTAACAACGCTGAAACAGGCCATAAAATTAAAGACGCTGAAAATATTTTTAAGCCCGAACAAAATATTAACGAACTGAATTTTGAAATTGATAACATGCCCGAAAAATTTATTCTTGTTTTAGCTTGGCAGGAAAAATTAACGGGACAGCTTGCGCTGGAGGGGTTATTCTGGTTTCAGGAGAGTTTGCGCGTTTGGGAAAGCATAGTCGAGATAATTTCCTCGCAAAATTTGAGTTATGTTACATTTCCAAAAGAGAGATTAACTCCGGCAGTTCAAGATTACGGACACGAAAAAATTTACACTTGGCGTTTGATAAATCTTGACCCGTTGAATAATAATTCGTTAGCCCGTATTCCGCGTTCAGGCATTGCAATAAGTCAACGTCGCGGCGAAAGCGGTATTGCTGCTGTAATTCATGACCGTGAAAGAATTAGCGATAATATAAAAATTCCGGCTGAAGGTTTAGGAATTTATCGTGAAAATAAGAATGAGGCCGTTAAAAATTTTTTAGACTGGCTCAAAAATCAACCTGAGATAAATTTAGCCGAGAGCAATGCAAATCTTATCCCTGAAAATCCGCCGTACACAAAATTTGAGAAGATGCTGTTAGCGCGTTCATGGTTGAAAAATTTAAAAGTTAATGCCGAATTGAATTGGAGTTTACCGTTTGAGCCTGACCCTGTTTCGCCGTTATGTCCTGGAATTTTTTACGCGCCTGTTTTAGAAATTAAGGGCGTTAGAAATTTAAGATATTACGAAATCGGCCATGACAATAATTTAGCAGGCAAGAAGATTTTTTACACTAACGACGAGGGAAAATTATTATCAAAACGCGTTCCGGACAGCAAAGCCGCAAGTAATAGATTGTCAGCACAAATGGATTTAAAGCTCGACGAAAACGGTTTGTTAAACGGCTCTGTAAAAGTAATTTTGCGCGGAGGCTGGATTGATTTAGTAAGCGGCACGCCTGAACAAATATTATTATCTTTATTCCCGGACTTGAAAAATTATTCAAACGTCACATTTACAAAGAACTCGGAATTAAATTTTGAAGTCGTCAATAAACCTGGTGTTGCTGGAACGGGTCAAGGGATTTTAGCAATATTACCGTGTTTTGAGCCTGCCGTTTTAAAAGCTTTACCCAATGTTCCGCCGACGATTGAGTTAAAATTCCCGTTTATCATTGAGCAAAATATAAACCTTGCTTTACCGAAGAGTGCAGGCGGTGCGTTAGTATCCGGTTCAATCATGAGAGGACGCGAAAAGATAAATTACAGTGAAAATTATCAAAACAGACGGCATAAATTATTAGGCGAGGCGCGATTAGAAATTAGCATGCCTATAATTTCGCTTGGGAACATGAATTTATTACGGCACAATTTATCGCAATGGCATATTTTTTCAGCGCGTAATATTCCTGTCAGATAAGTGATAATTATTTAAAAATTGCAGAAGGAGTTTTTATACATGCGCAGACTTTTTTACGTGATACTTTTAGCGTGTATGTTAGCTTTTAATTTTAATTCGGGTGCTAATGCTGGTGTTGTTCTTGTTTTATCAGGCGGCGGCACGAAAGGTTTTGCACATTTGGGCGTAATGGAAGCTCTTGAGGAGAACGGCATTCAAATCGTTGGCATAGTCGGGACGAGCATGGGGTCTTTAATGGGAGCGTTAAGGGCTAGCGGTTACTCAACTCAGGACATGCGCAAAATTGTTAAGGAATTAGATTTACCGGCGTTACTATCTGAAAATACGGGGCCGATGTTCGTTTTAACGGGTAATGACACGCGAGCAAAGACAAGCACAATTTCAGCCTTGACCTACAAAAAACAGAATGGACAGCGCGGGCCTAAAGGAATTTTAACTGGCGATAAATTATTTTTATATTTTTCAAAGTTAATGCGCCACGTCTCTGAAACAAATTTTGCAAAATTGCCGATACCTTATGCTGCGGTTGCTACTGATGTTCAATCGGGGCGCAAAATAGTTTTACGTAATGGAAATTTAGCGGCGGCGATGAGAGCTTCGATGTCAATTCCTGCGTTATTTGAGCCATGGGAGATTGACGGAAGATTACTAATTGACGGCGGAGTAACTTCAAATTTACCGGTTTACACAGCAAAAGAATTATTCCCTGGCGCGCCGATAATTGCTGTTGATATTTCAGACGCTCTTGAACAGGACGCAGTCGTAAATTCGTACATTGATGTAATCAACCAGGCTTTAACAATTTTGATGAGACGTACGACTGATGAAGAGGGAGCGGCGGCTGATATCTTGTTAAGACCGGCTGTTGCGGGTTTAGGAATGTTAGACGTTGGAAATTCCGACATGATTATTAAATTTGGTTATGACGCGGCCATGAGCAAGATTGAAGAGATTAAAGCTCTTTCCGCGACAGGTCCGTCACTTTTAATAGCTCAAGAGGATAAATTTGAAAGCAATATTGTTGGCGATGTTGAAATTCACGGTTTACCTGAAAAATTATCTGTTCTAGTCCGTAAAGAGTATTTATCATGGGTCGGGAAGCCGGTCGATGAAGACAAAATTAACAAGTCCATTGAAAATTTAATGACGGCTCAAAGTGTTGCTCTTGCTGATTATCAATTAGGCCGTACGGAATCCGGTGATGTTCTTGTAAGAATTGACATTCGCCAAGACCCCGAATTAAATATTGGCATTTCAGGTTACACGACGAATTTACACGCAAACCGTTGGCTTTATGTAAAAGGCAGTGCGCGCGGTTTATTATCTGAATACGACATACTTTCAGGCGTTGTAAGACTTGGCGAGCAGACGGGCATTGATTTAAGTTACCAGACAGCCCCTAAACCAATGGACGCATGGCAAATAAATTTAACGGCTCAAAACTGGCAAATAAATCAGCACGACTGGGATTTATATTCAGCAGGCATTAACAGATTATTTAATATCGGCGATGTAAATGCAGGTTTAGGCGTAGCGTATGCACATATTGACGGCGATGATGTTTCCAGAAACGACGATACGGATAGCTTCGGCCCAACGTTTTTTATTGGCAAAGACACTCTCGATATGCCCAGCGACCCGACAAAGGGTTATTCATGGCGGGCTAGTTTTTATTGGCCTGATATTGATGAGATAAATTACCGGTTAAATTATTTCAAGCCTTTGGAAGTTTCAAGCGTTTGGCGCACATATTTCCGGTTAGGATTTGCTGAAGGCGATATGAACAAGCGCGGTCAATCAGTCTTTTTAGGCGGAGCAGAGGAATTATATTCAATTTCAGATATACCAATCGAAGCCGAACGAATGGTTTGGACGAATTTAGCTGTAAGACGAATAATAACGCGCAGTGCTATGGGAGTTGTAGCAGGCGAAATTTTTGGCAGTTACGGCTACGCAATGGACAAGGAATGGCACAAAATCAATTCAGCTTGGGAATTAGGTTTAGCCGTGAGTTTGCCTAATAATTTTGTTGACGTTAAATTTGCTGTAATGTATGGTTCTGAGCAATTTAAAGCAGGATTTTTCTTAGGAGTTCCGATTTGGGATCATCATCCTTTGCCGTAAAAAATTATTTAAAAAATTTTCCCTCTGTCTTAAATTTTGGCTGAGGGATTTTTTATGCTTAAAATTTTTAAAAGGTCAGACTAAAAAATTAAAACCGCGCTTAAATAAATCGACACTTTGTTTCAAAAACAAATCGCTTAAAAAATAGTTCGTGCATAATTTTATAAAAGGAATTTTGTAGTGGTAAACGTAGTTGCAAAAATAAGGGCTTTTTTAAATTTGGTCAGTAAAAATTTTTCAATGCGATTATTATACACATTTGCTATAAAATATTTAACAACGAATTAAACGAGGAGTGATATTTTGATTTACACAATGCTTGAAACTTGTAAACAAACGGGAATGACTTATCAAGGATTAAAATTTTATCATTAACTAGCAAGAAGACTCCAACTTCTTTAAGTTGGAGATGAATTGCCTGTATGGTATAATTCCACGCAGGTTTTCAAATGTTGCCCGTAAGGTAACAGTACCTATGGAGCGTAGGGAAGGGTTAGCCTCGTAAAAAACCCATAGCCTTGTAAACTGATCCCTGTAAAACGAAATCCTGAAGGTCAAGAAATATTCAGGTTAGGAGGACTAAAGGAAGCTGCCATCTTCTATAAGTGGCGGTAGTTCACTGTAACGAAGGTTTAATACCGAATGTTAAACGCGACAAAAACAACAGGCGGATTTTTAACGAACGCGATGTTGCCTGGATTAAAAGTTTAATTTGTTTGAAAAATTGCGGCATGGGTATTCAAGAGATGAAAGAATATACAAAATTATGTTTACAAGGCGCGGCGACCATTCCGGAACGTAAAGCTATTTTAAATAAAAAACGCGCTACTCTTGAAGAGAATATCGCAAATTTGAAATCGTCTATTGAGTACATTGATAACAAACAAAATTTTTACGATGAAGTTTTAGCAGGCAAGAGGGAATACGTCAGTAATTTAATTCCGTGTTCGTGCCAAAATTAAATTTTTAATTAAAAAAGCAGCCCCCTTCAAAAAGAGAGCCGCTTAAAAAGATTTTTGAGCTTATAAAATTTATAAAGTCCTTCCGAAAAACTCTTTGAGCTTTTCAACTTCCTGGTCAACATATTCAGGAACATAATACGTTTGAATGTGCATAGCTCCGGGAATTAAAAATAATTCTTTGTCATTCGTGCCCGTAGCTTTTTCGATAGCGTCTTCACTTAAATAGAGGGAGTCCGCTAAACTTCCGGCAATCATTAACAACGGTACGTTAATCAATTTTAAATTATCTGTCGCGTCCCATGTCATTAACTCGATTAAACTTGACTGCGTGTACTCAAAAGTTGAGTTCGGGTGTCTGTGAGTTTTGCCGTAATATAACAACCCTTCGCGATATAAATCATTTTTAATTGACGCAATATACTCATCTGTCAAAGTGTCTAAATCTAACGTCCCGCCCGCTGAAATTACTTCACCTTTAATTGCGGCGTTCCTTGCTTCGTTCGACTGTTTTAATCTAGCTTGAATATCACCAATTTGCGAACTCATATAACCTTCACGACGAACACGGCCAGTATTAAACATGCTCAACGTTGCAACAGCTTTAACGCGCTTTTCTGATTTAGCAGCATTCAAAGTGTAACCGCCGCCGCCGCAAATTCCGAGCATTCCAATTCTCTCAGTGTCAACGCCTGGATAAATTGTTAATAAATCAACCATTCCGTGAATATCTTCTGTCCTGAAAAACGGGATATCCGTATGTTTTGGAAGACCTCCGCTCTCACCTTGATAAGCCGCGTCCGCAGCAACAGTGATATAACCCAATTCAGCAAGTCTTTGCGCGAATAAACCTGATACTTGCTCTTTAACACCGCCGTTAGGGTGAGCCACAGTTATCGCCGGATATTTTTTAGCAGGGTCGTAATCAGCAGGAGTGTAAACGTTAGCAGCGATTTTAATTCCGTTAAGTTCATAAGTTATCGGGTGAATATTAACTTTGCCGCTTAAATTTTCAGTGATAGCTCCGGCATAAACGAGACCGAAAGGATTATTATTATATGGTGTTGGCGTACGCTCCTGGAAATTTCTAACGGGCTGAATATCAGCAAAAGCCGTTCCGCATAACGCGCAAAACACTAACATAAACGATACAAGCATTATTATTTTCAAAATAAATCACCTCATCAAATTTTTATGCTGAAAATTTTAACAACAGGTTGTTGCTATCGGTCAAGCATGTTTAAAATTTTTGGGACTTATATTGAATTGAGTAAACAAAATTTTTGAAATACATTATTCTGAATTTTATCATGCAACATAAAAAACGAGGCAGTGTCTTTTGCACACGACCCCGTTAATTTTTTACAATTACAAATTTTAAGATGAATATTTTTATTTCACAGCGTGTAAATATCCGTCTTCACTGCCGTAATATAAAATTCCTTTTTCGTAAACAGGTGAAGCGTCTAAACCGTGTTCACTTTTTATAGTAAATTTAACTTTGCCGGTCTCAGCATTTAAAACATAAATATTGCCTTCTGAAGCTCCGCAAAATACTAATCCGTCACCGTAAACAGGAGGCACAGCAACATTCGCACCGCCAGTTTCAAACGTCCAGCTTATATCACCATTGCCGGCAGCTATAGCTATGATTTTTCCGCTTGCTGTCCCAACAAATAATTTATTATCTCCAAAAGACGGCGCAGTCGTTATTGGTTCTTGTACACTGATTTCCCAAAGAGGAATAACATCTTTTATTTTTACAGCATAGACTGAACCTGTCCATGATGAATAATAAACATTGCCGCCATTAACAATCGGTGTATTTATCGGTCCGCCAGCTCCGCCGCCATTGACACGCTCACCGGTTTGCGGATTAAGTATGCTCATTAAACCGTTCTGTTCGCCTAAAAATACATAACCGTCGCCAATAGCTGGAGCGTTTCTTAAGTCCTGTAATTTTGATTCATACTCCCAAAGTAAATGACCGTCGCTTTCATCGTAGGCGCATAATTTACCGTTACTGCGTGATATAAAAACTTTACCGTCTCCCAGAACAGCACCGCTTACGACTGTATCACGTTCCGTTTCAGGTTCAATAATCCAAATTTCTTCGCCGTTGTTTGCGTCAAGACATGTAATTGTTCCGTCCTCTTGTGCAAAAATTACATACTCATTGCCAATTAAAACGGGAGTTCCTGTAACTGTATTTGTTCCGGCATAATTCCATTTTAAACGACCGTTTGATTTTTGAACTGCATAAAATTTTCCTGATAAGTCGCCGGCAAAAAGAGTGTTCTCCGAAATCGCTATACCGCCCGTAACACCGATATCGACTTTATAACGCCAAACTTGTTTATTTTGAAAAGCTAAAGCGTTCGAGACAGTCATTAAACTTAAAAATAGAGCCAACGTGAAAATTAAAAAGCGTTTCATAAAAATAACCTCCATAAAATTAAATTTTAAAATTAACTGCAAAAAAACGGCCCTCCCAAAACGCGCGAGTAACTCTAAGAGGGCAATAACTTAATTATACGTACTGTTCTACAACGTCATGAACGACAATCAAGTTATTAAAATCCTCAATAACAGGCCGCTGAATCATTACGGGTTCTGTTACGTGGATATACTGTGTGTTTGTGCGCCGCGAAACATAACCACGTTCAAGCCGGGAAATACTGCCTGCCGTGTTTATTGTTACGCTGTTCTGGACATTACGGATGCTCACTGCGAAAACCTCCTTGAAAAATTTTAGTCAGCTCACTTCCATGAAAGCCGTTTAATAATTATAAAACACGCTGAAAATATTACGGGTTGCTTGAAAAATATTTTTATTCGTTTTGATTTTCATCAGAACTATTTTTCAACCAATCTAATAATTTATTCCCATTGCGTAATAATTTCCCGTCCGGCGATGTGAATGCGTGTTTAGTGTGTCCTTCGGCTGCTAATTTATGAGTTGCTGCGTTAAAAATTTTGCATTCAAAAATTACGCTGACTGTTGATAAATTTTTAACTGTTGTTTGAATTTCTATCTCATCATCGTAAAGCAACGGCGATTTATAACGGCAATGCGCTTCAACGACCGGCAACATAACTCCTTCGCTTTCCCAATAAGAGAAGCTTTTTCCGAGCGCTCTGCAAAATTCTGTTCGTCCCATTTCAAACCAATCTAAATATCTTCCGTGATAAGCGATACCCATTTTATCAGTCTCACCGTAACGAACGCGCGTATGTGTTGAAATTGTTGTCATATTTAAAAAATATCTCCTGAAAAAATTTGTAGCTATTATATTATTTTTGTGATACAATTTGCCGCGTTGTAAAAAAGTCATTGCGGAGAACTGGCCGAGCGGTCGATGGCGGTTGACTTGAAATCAATTGAGGTGCAAGCCTCCAGGGGTTCAAATCCTCTGTTCTCCGCCGTTTTTTATTCATATAATAATTATTCATTTCAAATATAATTCAAATTCTTTTCAAGCTTATATATAATTTTTGAGAACAAATTTGTTGTAATTTTGCGCTTTAAGTCCAATTATGAGAAGGCGTTTTTTATGTTTTTTTAGCTGTGTTGTTAATCATTTGAATATTCACGAGCCTGTAACTTATAGCTTTTAGACGTTTCGTCCCAATGAGATTTAATACCGGCCATGTTAGAAAATTCAACGTCAACATTTTTAGCAATAACGCCTTTTAAATTGTTGCCTGTAATTTTCGCCTCAGTGATACTTTCATTAGTGTGCGCGTCCGTAACAAGAGCTTTAAAAACGCTTTCGCTAGATTCATGAATAGTATTAAAACCCAGCGCGCTTAATAATTCTTCATCGCCTGAAAATGTTAATTCGCCGGCTTTACCAGCCACAGCAGAACGAACGAGCATAGTTGCGCTAACTTCCGGAGCACCAACAAACCATGTATCGTTAGCGTCAGTATCAGAGTCGCTGTTTTCATCGTCAACAGAATTTGTAGGTATACCTGGCGTTGTAGGTGTCCCAACTACGGGAGGTTCAGGGGCTACGTAGTCATAAACTGAAGGTTTCATCAATGTGTCTACTTCTTCTGAACTTCTCACTGACTCTGAAGTATTTGCCGCTCCGCTTGCTATTGTGCAAAATCCTTTAACGTCGTCTGTAAATTTGCCCTGACCGAGATTTTTAGAAATTGCCTTGTTAATTTTTTCGGCTACATCGTACATTGTGTCATTAGCATATAACGTAACTGTTGTACTTTGGCCGTCGCCTTGAGAAATTGTTATTTTTTTCGGGTCTTCGAGTAAAAATTTGCCTTCATCATTATAGAAATTTTCAATTTCGGAGAGCGTATAAGGTTTTTGCACAATATGAGTTGACGTAAAAGGTACTTTTCCATATATAGGCTCTATTATTGGGTCTTTTTGAGGGTCATCACTTAACACCAATGGTTCGCGCGGGTCAGGGGTAACTAAATTAGCATGTAAATCTATATCTCCATTTTTGCCATAGCTGCCGTGTCCTATGTTTTTAAGTGGAGCATCATCGCCAGCGCCAGCACCTCCGC
>CAJODZ010000042.1:0-9224 GCA_905233645.1 uncultured Synergistales bacterium
TGAGTTAATTTGATTTAGTCCGCCTTCAGCTGTTTGCAAAAGAGATATTCCGTCCTGAGAATTTCTAATTGCGCGATCAACGCCGGCCTTTTGAGAAGAAATTTTCTCGCTTATTGCGACCCCTGCGGCATCATCTGAGGCAGTACTTATTCGCATACCTGTTGATAAAATTTTGGCTGTCTTTTCGATATTATTATTTGTGGCTGTCAACGAATTAAACGATGCAGTAATCGCTGGGTTATAGCCAATTTTCATGATATTTAAACGCCTCCTGCTATGTGATAAATCATGACACTACTTAATATTTTTTCGGCAGTCAAGCATTTAAAATAAAGCATAAAAAATTTCAAAAATAAAATCGCAAAGTACTATAATAAAATCAAATTAGTCGGAGGAACAAGAAAAGGAAAAAAATAAAACTATGGACGAGCTGACAGCTGAAGAGAGATTAAGACGGGACTTAGAAGAATTTACGTCTGAAAATTTTGCGGCGATGGGTATTAGTCCCAACAATAAGAAAGAGGCCAAGCCTAAAAAAAATACTGAGCCTCTAGAAGAGTTGCGCCCTAAAAATGACGTTACCCGTTCACCTGAACAACGCCCTGAAAATAATAATCAACAGGTCGGCGATATTTTTTCAGATTTAGAAAAAGAGTTAAGCACTGAGAATAGCGACCTGCCATTAAAAAAGATAAAAATAAATTCCGTCAAAAAAACAGAAGCCGCTCCTTTAAAAAATACAGAGCGTGCGTCAGATGTATTGTCTGATTTAAAAAAGTCGTTGCTTGATGCAGAGCCAGAGCCAATGCCAGAGCCAGAACCTGAGCCTGAGCCTATGCCAGAGCCAGAACCTGAACCTGAGCCTATGCCAGAGCCAGAGCCTGAGCCTATGCCTGAGCCTAAACCTGAACGACCGATTGAGCTTGAACCTATGCCTGAAATTCAAGGTGACTTGCCTGAGCCTGATGCGGATTTGGTTTTAAACATTGATGGCGATTTGCCTGCTCCTGAACCGCAAAATAGTGATGACGCTGAAAACGTTGCAGTGCCGGTGTCGTTTGCTATGCCTGAATCTACAGGAACGGCTGAGGAAAAATTACTTGCTGATATCGCGGAAGCTATGACAGGCAGTCCGATAAATTTAAATAATTCAACGCCTGCGCCCTATACTTTGCCTGAAAATTTTATGAACGATGAAGTTGACAGTTCTGAACCTGCATTACAAACGGCTGAAGATAAATTATTAGCTGATATCGCAAACGCTATGGCTAATCCTCCGTTAAGCAATAATCCCGAAGATGACGATTTAACCGATGAGAAATTATTAGACGGTTTGAATGTCGATGAAAACGGGATTTTGTTAGATGAGCCGGAATTGTTAAATAATGAACCGGAACAACCTCAAACAACAGAACCGCCGCAGGAGCAAGAACAGGAAGAAGAGCCGATTTTAAATCCTGAACCTGAAATTGAGCAAGCCTTAGAGCCTGAAATTATTTCAACACCAGAACCAACGCTTGAATTAGAGCCTGAACTTCAACCAGACACAGAACCTACACTAGAAGTTACGCCAGAGCCTGAAGCAGTGATTGAAGTAGAGCCAGAGCCAATACCAGAGCCTGAGCCAACGCCTGAACCTGTGCCTGAGCCTGCGCCAGAATTAGAGCCAGTTCCAGAACCAGAAACAATGCCGGAACAAGCGCAAGAAGCTGTATCAGAAATTGAGCCAGAACTCGAACCGGAAATAATCCCCGAAAGTGTTCCAGAAGCGGTAAACGAGCCAGAAATTGAACAAGCTCCGGAACAAGAGCCAGTATCTGAAATTGAACAACAGATTGAGCCAGAGCCTGTACCTGAACCAGACCCAACACCAGAGCCAACGCCCGAAAATGAGCCAGAAGAAGAGCTAACGCCTGATGATGTGTTAGGTCTTGACGATTTGCCTGAAATTTCTGAAATACCAGAATTAAATTTTATAGAGGAGGACAACAACTTAAGTAACATGCCCGAAAATCAAAACGAGAATTTAAATTTAAACGCCCCAGATGATTTAAATGGCCTCGAAGAGCTTAATAATCTCAATGCGCTTAATAATGCTGATGTTGACGATAATGAAGACAATGACGACAGCGATGACTGGGACATTACGAATATAGGCGCAATAACTTCTATTCATGATGATGAAAATTCAGAAAGCGAAATCGAAAATGAAAATGAAGATGAAGCTATTGACGTTAATAATGACAAGGAAATTTTTAATAATGATATTCCGCCGCTTAATATAGCTGAGGAAAAAGAAAAGGAGAAAACTATGGGTATCAGAGATACAATTTTAAAGCGCAAGAAAAATTCGTCTACAGGTTTGCAGGCCGGTTCAAGTTCAAGTTCTCAAGGCCGCTCAAGTTTCTTAACAACGCTTTTATTATTATTGTTGACAATAATCGGTGCGGCATGTGTTTTTCAGCTTAAAACTTTAAATGACGCAATGACTATGGCCGCCGACCCTGAAACACTTGAATTAAGGGGTGTTGCTGGTGGCGATGTTGCTTTACCGTCGTATGACTATTCGATTGATTTTATATTAGACCCAAATTTAAAAGAGACTATGACAATCAGAGGGCGCGACGGTTGGCAAGTTGTAGGCTCAAGACGTACTCAAGATACAACGACGGGACAATATGGTTACGAAATTATTTTTATGCGTAAAAGCAGGTAATTAAAAATTCATGGCGTTATTCAAAAAATTATTTGCCGGCATTAAAAATAATAAATGGGTGTCAGGTATCGCAAAATTATTTTCGGGCAAGTCTTTTAGCGATGAATTTTGGGACGAACTCGAAAATAATTTAATTGCTGGCGACACTGGTATTGATTTCACGGAAGAAATTATCGACTTTTTAAAAGATGAGGCCAAGTCTAAAAAATTAAAAACACCGGCTGAATTAAAAGATGTTTTTATTAACAAGATTGTTGATGAATTAAATACAGTTAAGGGAATGGGCGAAGATTTTAAATTAACTCCCAAACCTTACGTGCTTTTAATGATTGGCGTAAACGGTAGCGGTAAGACAACTTCAGCAGGAAAATTAGCCGCAAAATTCCAAGCAAAAAATCAAAGAGTTGTCATGGCCGCCGCTGATACTAATTAAAAATTTGGGGAGAACGTTCAAATATTCGCGTTATTTCCCACTCACAAGGGGGCGACCCTGCTGCTGTTGCTTTTGACGCTTACAAAGCCGCTGAAAATTCAAATGCTGATGTTTTAATCGTCGATACAGCCGGAAGATTACATGATAAACATAATTTAATGCAGGAGCTTGAGAAAATTCATCGTGTCTTATTGCGTGAGGCAGGCAGTGAGCGCGTTGAAAATGTTTTAGTGCTTGATGCTATGTTAGGTCAAAATTCAGTAATGCAGGCCAAGACTTTTAATAATATTATTCCGATATCGTCGATTATATTAACTAAATATGACAACACGTCTAAAGGCGGCGTAATTTTGTCGATAGCACGTGAATTAAAAATTCCTGTTAAATATTTAGGGCTTGGCGAAAATCCTGATGACCTTAAAAATTTTTCATCTGAAGAATTTGCGGCCTCATTGCTCGAAGTAAATTGAAGCAAGCTAATAGTTTATCGTCTTTATCGCGGGATTCTACACTGGTGTTTCTGTTACGCGCTCTTTATGAAGTGATGACAGAATACGCTGTTTATATTCCTGATGAGGGCGACCCTGTTATTTTGTCAAAAGGGCAGTTAATCTCGCTCGTTGAAAGGGGTTGTGCTGATACTTTAATAAAATCTCTTCCGGAAATAGTTGCGCGAAATATTATTAAACCTTCCGACCCTGATGAATTTGATACGCCTGAAGATATTAAAGCTTTATTCATTGATATCAGCGGTGCGTCAACTTCAACACTTGAGCGCGCTTTAAATCCTGATGAGCCGCAATTCCCTGAATGGTGGAGTGCTCCTGTACCTTTTGCAATGAATACTCGCGGAGTTTTGCGTTTAAATCCGATGGCTTTAAAAATGTTTGGCAATGCTCCGGAAAGATTAAACGCTAAACAACTTCCAGACCGTGAGGAATTTATAGTACGTGTTGACGGAGCTACGCAGACAAGATTTATAACATTTAGGCGTTTACAACCAGCGATTTACACGATTGAAGACTGCACGGAAGATTTAATCGAAGCTCAGGATATAACTTGGTGGGCTGCGGTTGGTCAAGCTTGGGTGCGTGAGATTGAAGCTCAGGGCGGTAAATGGCAACGTCTTAATAATCCTCCTGAGAACTCAAAAAATTTTATAGCGTGTGATTGGCAAGGTCAGCCGCAAGGATTTTTACAGGTTGAAGCTCCGTCTAATGCTGATGAAAATTTAAAGCCTGATGATTTTGAAAATGACGAGCAAAATTTAACTCAAGAACAGGAAATAACTTCGCCCGAAAATAATAATTTAATAATTTCAAAATCCGATGAAGTCATAGACAATATTGGGCCTCAAGCAATGGCATTATTGGCGGCAGGACAAACACATTTTTTTGAAGCGTAATTTTTTGATTTAAATTTTTTTAGAAAGGATATTTTTTAATCATGAATGACCCTAAAGTAAAATTGATATCCGGAATTTTATTCCCTGACAAAAATTATTTAGATTGGAGTATTAGCAAGCTTACGGAATTATGGGGAAGACCTGAAATTATGAGTGAGCCTGTACCTTTTGATAGGACAAATTATTATGACGAGATTTCGCCCCATTTATCAAGAGTGTTTGTGTGTTTTTCAGATTTATACAACGCCGGCGATTTAGTTTCATGGAAAAAAGCAACAATCGAAATCGAAGCACAAAGCAGACAGCCGATAAGAGCAGTTAATATTGACCCTGGATATATTGACGGTGCAAGATTAGTTTTAGCGTCTACAAAAGACCATGCACACAGAATTTATCTGCACGACGGAATTTTTGCCGAAGTAACGTTACGTTATCGATTTAAAAACTGGCAAGCGTTCGATTACACATTCCCTGATTTTAGGAGCGGTGTTTATAATAAATTTTTATCGACAGTGCGTGAACTATGGTTAAGAGAAGTAAAATAACAATTTTTATAACGACCTTCGTAATCTTCCTGAACACAATATTTTTTAATTCATCAGCTTTTTCGCAAACCTCTTCAAAATTAAATTCGCTAAAAATCCCTAACGGCTGGTCAAAAATTCATGAACACGTAACGCCGTTAATACTTGAATATTCAAAAAATAATTTGGGCGCGTGCGTTTATATCACTCTTCAGAAATATGACAGCCGCGAAATTATTGACGTGATTATTTGCGAAGGGGCTGGCTTTGGTGATTTTGTCATTTCAGACGAGAAAAACAATGATAAAGGAATTTTGCCGGCCAATTCTGATTACGAAATTATTAAAATTTTAGATTACAAAGCAATAATCGAACGGCACGAATTTTTACCGTTGGCATTAGCTGTTAATATTGACAAAGATACTAAACTAGTATGTGAAAGTGCCTCCGTCAATGAGAGCGATTTAATAAGATTTTCGGAGGCGTTTATAAATTTAAATTTTTGATTTCGGAAGTGAATTTTTAAGATGCAAAATTATAAAATCGGATTAGTTCCAGGCCCTGTGAGTGTACCTGAATTTATACGTAAAGCTTGGCTCGAAGATTACGGGAGCGCGGATATTGAAGACGAATTTTTTAATTTATACGCCGCAAACCAATCATTAACTCAAAAATTATTACACACTAAAAATAAAATCGTTATAACTTCCGGCGAGGCCATGTCAATTTTATGGGGAGCATTAAAATCAACGTTAAAACCCAATGATAAATTATTAGCCGTTGCGTCAGGATTATTCGGTGAGGGTTTTGCATGGATGGGTGAAAAATTAGGCTTTAATTCAAAATTATCAGCGTTCGATTATGACGATATACCCGACCCCGAAAAAGTTATTGACGAAATTAAAAGCTTTAAACCCAAAGTCATAACGGCTGTGCATTGCGAAACACCTTCAGGAACGATTAACCCGCATTTGAAAATTATTGGCCGTGCTGCTCATGAAGTTGGTGCGCTGTTCGTGGTAGATTTTGTATCAAGCGCGGGCGGTGTTGAATTGAATGTGGACGATTACGAGATTGATATTGGGTTATTAGGTTCGCAAAAAGTTTTATCGTTGACGAGTTCATTATCAATTTCAAGCATATCCGACAGAGCATGGGACGTTATTAAAAATACAGATTACAACGGCTACGACGCTTATAATTATTGGTACGAAGTCCCTGAGAAAAAATACACACCTTATACACACGACTGGCCGGCCATGAAAGCATTAAATTTATCGCTTGAAAATATTTTGAATAACGGGCTTGAAAATAATTTAAAGAGACATTCTGAAGCCGCAAAATTATGCCGTTCGCTTGGCCGTGAAATTGGTTTGAAATTATTTCCGAAGGACGAAAAATTTTCATCACCAACCGTAACAGCTTTTTACATTCCTGAAAATTGGACTTGGGAAAATTTTAATAACGCTTTAAGAATAAGAGGCTTGGCCGTTGGCGGAAATTATGGAAAATTAGCTGGCAAAGTCTTCAGAATTGGTCATATGGGTTCGCAGGCAAATAACGAACTTGTCAAAAACGGAATGGAAATTATAAAAGAGGTTTTGAATAAGTAAATGGCAGAACAATTTAACGTAACAGGAATGAGCTGCGCCGCTTGTAGTGCAAGAGTTGAAAGAGCTGTTAAAAAAGTTGAGGGCGTAACTTCGTGTGCAGTGAGCCTGCTTACAAATTCAATGGGTGTCGAAGGAACAGCAAGCCCCGAAAAGATTATCGCCGCCGTTGAAAAAGCAGGTTACGGAGCAAGCTTAAAAACTCAAACGCAGGCAAATTCAAACACTAACACTCCATCACAAGACGAGCAGGCATTAGCAGATAAAGAGACACCAATTCTAAAACAGCGTTTAATTTATTCGTTGGGATTTTTAATTGCGTTAATGTATTTTTCAATGGGTCATATGATAAATTTGCCGTTACCGGAATTTTTTGTGAATAATCATGCGGCGCACGGTTTAGCTCAATTATTATTGGCCGGAATTATCATGATTATTAACCAGAAATTTTTTATCAGCGGTTTTAATTCGTTAATTCATTTAGCCCCGAACATGGACACGTTAGTTGCTATGGGGTCATTTGCTTCATTTGCGTGGAGCGTTTACGAATTATTTTTAATTACCGGTGATAACGTAATGCGCAATTTATATTTTGAAAGTGCCGGAATGATTTTAACGTTGATAACCGTTGGAAAAATGTTAGAAGCAAAATCAAAAGGCCGAACGACTGACGCTCTAAAAGGTTTAATGAAGCTTGCGCCTAAAAATGCACACGTAATTTTAAATGACGGTCAAGAAGTTTTAATGCCTGTTGAGAAAATTCAAGCTGGAAATATTTTTGTTGTGAGACCTGGTGAGAATATTCCTGTTGACGGCGTAATTATAGAAGGTACGAGCGCAATTAACGAAGCCGCTTTAACTGGTGAGAGCATACCTGTTGATAAAAATGTTGGCGATAATATTTCGGCTGCTACGTTAAATCAATCAGGCTTTATAAAATGCAAAGCTACGCGTGTCGGTCAAGATACAACTTTAGCTCAAGTTATAAAAATGGTAAGTGAAGCCGCCGCTACAAAAGCTCCTGTTGCTAAAATAGCTGATAAAGTTTGCGGAGTGTTTGTGCCTTGCGTGATAGCCGTTGCGTTTATGGTTGTGCTTGGTTGGTTATTAGCCGGCAAAAATTTCGGTGATGCGTTAGCTTACGGGATAGCAGTATTAGTAATCAGCTGTCCTTGTGCATTAGGTTTAGCGACACCAGTAGCAATTATGGTCGGGAATGGCGTAGGCGCAAAACATGGAATTTTATTTAAAAATGCTGCCGCGTTAGAGACAACGGGAAAAATTCAGATTGCCGCACTCGACAAAACAGGAACTATAACGACAGGACAGCCCAAAGTTACGGATTTGAAAGCGAATAATATTTCAGAAAATGAATTATTAAAAATTGCTTACTCGCTTGAAAATAAAAGTGAACACCCGTTAGCGCGCGCTATTGTCGAAAAAGCTCAAGAGAATAAAATTGAATTACGTGACGTTGAGAATTTTAAAGCACTTTCAGGCAACGGCGTAACAGGAATTTTAGACGGTCAAGAAATTTCGGGCGGCAGTGTTAAATTTATTGGTGAAAAAATAAATATCGCCCCTGAATTTTTAAATCAAGCTCAAAATTTTGCCGACGCTGGGAAAACTCCGTTACTATTCACGCAAGATAATAATTTACTCGGGATAATAGCGGTTGCTGATGTTACAAAACCTGAAAGCCCGAACGCTATAAAAGAATTGCAAAATTTAGGCGTTCAAGTTGTCATGCTGACCGGCGATAACGAACGAACAGCTAAAGCAATAGCCAAACAAGCCGGAGTAAATGATGTTGTTGCGGGCGTTTTACCAGACGGCAAAGAGAACGAAATTAAAAAATTGCAGGCTGATAATAAAAAAGTTGCTATGGTCGGTGACGGGATTAACGATGCTCCAGCTTTAACGCGTGCCGATACTGGAATAGCTATAGGAGCTGGAACAGACATTGCGATTGACGCGGCGGACGTAGTTTTAATGAAAAGCGATTTAAAAGACGTTTCGACAGCAATTAAATTAAGCCGTGCAACGTTAAAAAATATTCATCAAAATTTATTTTGGGCATTTATTTATAACGTTATAGGCATTCCGTTAGCTGCTGGTTTATGGGGTTTTCAATTAAATCCAATGTTTGGAGCGGCGGCTATGAGTTTATCGAGTTTTTGTGTTGTTACGAACGCTTTGCGGTTAAATTTATTCAAGGCCGATTAAAATTTTTGCGGGAGGTGCTTTATTTAAAAGAGTACTTCCCGTTTTTTTGTTATAAAAAATTTTATGTGCATTTTATATATAATTAGCTGTCAATTTTCATTGCGAGGAGTATAAATGAATTTACCTGACCCGAATAAAATTTTCCCCATTAACGACATTGATATTACCTATATTAAACCTACCGTAAAAAATCCTAATATCATTGTTGGAGATTTTACCAAAATCAGCCGTAAAGCCCTCGACTTTAGTCGTAGGGATATAAGGCTTTGAAATTTTAATCTGTTCTGATAAAATCATCATTGTCGAGCTG